>NZ_CANDOD010000006.1:0-236935 GCF_947387585.1 Grimontia sp. SpTr1 | reverse complement strand
ACTAGCTCAGCTGGTAGAGCGCAACCTTGCCAAGGTTGAGGTCACGAGTTCGAACCTCGTGTGTCGCTCCAAATTTTCTTTCGATAAGAAAGCTCGAATGGCAAATTTAGCCGTTTGATTCAAATTTACCGAAGCATTTCGGACGCTCTTTGAATGCGACACTAGCTCAGCTGGTAGAGCGCAACCTTGCCAAGGTTGAGGTCACGAGTTCGAACCTCGTGTGTCGCTCCAAACTTCCATTTGGAAGTGCGCTACAGCAGGTATCAAAGCCAAGGTTGAGGTCACGTCTTTTGCCTTGAGAGCAGGAACCTCATGTATCGCTCCAAATTTCTTACAGAACATCATCTGTAAGCACCAACACTCCGCATTGAATGCACCAGTTATTTTTAGGGTGTAGCGGGTCGTTGTCTTTAATGCTGTGAAGCATTATCTCCGGGCAAGGTCTAGCCCAAATACAATCTGAATGAGTTTTTTGCAGGAACGTGTCTGCATCGCGCTTTGAGCACCTTTTTATCGTGTTTCTTAACAGAGTTATCCACAAAGTCTAGCTTGTGGGTAAAGCCGTTGATGAATATCAGAAGATGTGACGTTACTCAGAGTTATTTGTGCGGATGTTGATCGGTGGAAAACTGATTCCTGTGAATTGTTTTTATTGTAACTCTATGTTTTTAATGATTTTAAAGTTTCGGGTTTCAATGTTTTCAAAAGATTATCCCCAGTTTCATCACCTTTCGTGACTTTCATCTGAGATTATTCACAGAGTGTGTTTAACTTTATCAGCATGCACTGTTTTATAGCGTACTGAAAAGGTTTTCCACATTTCGCAGAAGAAGTGAATCTATGTCTTGTTTTTGCATTAATTTTGAGCAGATAGGTGACTTTCCACTACCGCACGATTGCGCTTAGGCATCCCTTGGTAGACCTTTCTGAACGATTCTGACTAACCTCTTGGTTGAGGAAGGCAGAACATCAACAGCATGTTCATTCCGGCGTTTAATCTGTTGTTCAAGCGCCCAATCAAGGTGCTGATCAAGCATAGCAGAGAATCCTTTGGCCGATTCCAAAAGTTCAATAATCTCTGGATCATAAGGGGCATTTCCCATGGCCACAGAGAGGTTACGGCGCCATTTTTCGTGGCCTATACGGCGAATGGCCGAACCCTCAGTTTCTTTCAAAAATGTGGATTCATCCCAGCTGAACAACGTTTTCAGAGGTTGCTGGACCAAGCTTTCTCGCCCATAAAAATCAGACTCGTTGGTTAACTCAGCTTCGCGGTTGTATGGACAAACCAACTGGCAGTCATCACAGCCATAGATTCGGTTCCCCATCGCCTCGCGGAACTCTTCTGGGATTTCACCATCAAGCTCAATCGTGAGGTAAGAAATACAACGTCTGGCATCGACAATGGTGTCGCCAACAATGGCATCTGTGGGGCAAGAGGTAATACATGCTACGCACTTGCCACACTGGCTTTCTGTCGGCTCATCCACTGGTAAGGGCAGATCAATCAGCAGTTCGCCCAGGAAAAACCAGGAACCGACGTCTTCACTGAGCAACAGTGAATGCTTGCCTGTCCAGCCAAGACCTGCCTTTTCTGCCAGTGGGCGTTCCAGAACTGGGGCGGAGTCGACAAAAGGTCGATAGCCGAACTTCCCAACTTCTTCTTCAATTCTTTGCCCTAATTTTTTCAGGCGGTTGCGGATGAGTTTGTGGTAGTCACGGCCAAGCGCATAACGACTGATATAGGCGAGAGAAGGCGTTTCCAATGTTTTTGCAAACCCTGCATCTGGCGGGAGGTAGTTCATTCTGGCACTGATCACGCGGACTGTGCCTTCAACCAGCTCTTGAGGACGGGCGCGCATCATGCCATGGCGCGCCATCCATTCCATTTCCCCGTGATAGCCATTATCGAGCCAACGTTGCAACTGAGCTTCATGCTGACTGAGATCAACATCAGTGATCCCAATATGCTGAAATCCTAGTTCATGTCCCCATTGCCTGATATTTTCAGCAAGTTGGGTAAAATTGATCGACGATGAAGATCGGGACTCAGACATAAGATCAGCAAGGAAAAACTAAGATGAGCGCAAGTCTACCACACTCGCTTTACCGATCGGATCAGGTCAGAGACGGAGAGCGCAAGATCGCAGCAGATCTTGGCGTAGAAATGTACAACCTGATGGAACTCGCAGGCCGTGCTGTCTTTGAAACGATCAAAGATCGTTGGCCTGATGCTGAGTCGATCCTCGTATGTTGTGGTAGCGGTAATAACGGCGGTGATGGCTATGTTATTGCGAGATTAGCTCTGGAAGCTAATATGTCGGTGACTCTCTGGTCGGTTACCGATCCATCTAGTGTTAGCGGCGATGCGTTAAAAGCACAGCAGAAATTTGTGGTTGCGGGTGGCTTGATTGGGCAAGGTGCCTTTCCTGATAGTGATTATGATCTGATCGTTGATGCACTCTTTGGTACCGGGCTCAGCCGCGATTTATCCGGCGCACACCTGTTAGCAGTGAATGCTATCAATGCGATTAACTGCCCCAAGATCGCGGTGGATCTTCCCAGTGGCTTGGATGCGGATACCGGGCACATCTGGGGTGAGGCCGTCATTGCAGATTGTACGGTTAGCTTTGTAGGGTTGAAGCAAGGCCTCTTTACCGGCAAGGCGCGCGATCATTGTGGTGACATTCTCTATGACGGTTTGGGTATTGGAGAGGAGTTTGCTGCGCATATCCCTGCTTCGTCTACACTGCTGACGCTTTCTCATGCCAAGACACTGGAGCCACAACGCCAAAATAGTGCACACAAAGGGCATGCTGGACGTGTCATATGTATTGGTGGCCAAAAAGGAATGGGTGGTGCCATTATCCTCAGTGGTCAGGCGACACTGCGAAGCGGCGCCGGGCTGGTCGCGGTGCTCACTGATGAAAGCCATATTCCGGCAGTGTTGGCCCGTCAGCCTGAACTGATGACACACTGGTGGCTTGAAGGTGACGGCATTGAAGCGCTAGACGAAACACTGCGATGGGCTGATGTTATTGCCATTGGTCCCGGTCTTGGTCAAAGCGAGTGGGCGAAGAAACTCTTTGATGCCGCGGTGGCGTGTGGGAGCCCCATGGTGGTGGATGCAGACGCACTGAATCTCTTGGCATGCTTCCCGATGCGCAGGGATAACTGGATTTTGACTCCACATCCTGGAGAAGCCGCAAATTTATTAAGTACTCACGTAACAGAAATTGAACGGGATCGTTTTTCTGCCGTCAAAGAGTTACATAAACGCTATGGTGGCGTGGTGGTGCTTAAAGGTGCAGGCACAATCGTTTATGATGGCAGCACTTTACAGATCATCGATGCAGGCAACCCTGGAATGGCCAGTGGCGGCATGGGGGATGTTCTGACCGGTGTGATTGCCGGATGCGTGGCACAGATGTCTTCGCTGTCGGAATCAGCCAATTTTGGTGCCTACTTACATAGCTATGCAGCAGATATTGCAGCACAAGACGGTGAGCGTGGCCTGATCGCCAGTGATTTGCTCCCGCTTCTTGGCAACAACATAAAAACAGAATCGCGATAGGGTAGCGCCTTATCGCAGAAAAGCAGTGAGAAACATGACACAGACTTTTATGACTGAGCTTGCCGATGAGCAAGCAACAGTGGCCTTTGGTGCAGCTGTCGCAGCCGCCTGTGCGCAGCAAACAACCATTTATCTTCATGGCGATCTGGGCGCAGGGAAAACCACTTTTTCTCGCGGATTCATCCAGTCTCTTGGCCATTCTGGCAACGTGAAGAGCCCGACGTATACTCTGGTTGAACCCTACCAACTGGATAGCTGGCAAGTCTATCACTTTGATCTGTACCGATTGGCTGATCCCGAAGAACTTGAATTCATGGGGATCCGGGATTACTTCACACCTGACGCACTTTGTTTGGTTGAATGGCCAGAAAAAGGCGAAGGTTTGTTGCCGCAACCTGATCTTGATATCACACTGAAATATAACGATGAACAACGCACAGTGCAGGTTCAGGCCAATACGCCTGTTGGTGAAGCGTTGCTGGCAAAACTGGAGTGGAAATAACGATATGCTTTGGCGGGGCGTGTTAGCAGGGTTGCTATGCTGGTTAGGTGCACTTTCTCCTGTGCTGGCTAATTCACTGGAAAATGTGCGGATCTGGCCTGCGCCGGATGAAACGCGCGTGGTGATGGATTTGGCCGATGAGCCTTCCTATACCTATTTTACCCTGACCAAACCGAATCGCCTGGTGGTAGATCTGAAAGACACGACCTTGGGGATGACACTGCCTAAAACGGTCAGCGACAGTAAAATACTGACGAAAATCCGCAAGAGCAATCCGCCTGACAACAAAACATACCGTTTGGTCTTTGAGCTTAAGGATCAAAGTGTCCCGCGCCTGTTTCCGCTGGCACCCGGCGGTGAATATGGCCACCGTCTGGTGATTGATATTCCTCACGGAAAGAAAACCGTCGCGGTGAAACCTGCCAAGCCTGCCGCTACAGCCGAAACCCAGACCGCACTGCCGTTTGGTACCGACGACATTATTATCGCTATTGACCCAGGCCACGGAGGAAACGATCCGGGTGCCGTGGGACCGCGACGTAAATACGAAAAGCACGTAACACTGGCTATTTCGCGCCAAGTCGCCGCCAAGATTAACGCGGTGCCAGGCATGAAAGCGGTACTGACGCGTAATGGTGATTACTTCGTCGATCTTAACAAGCGCTCGGATATTGCCCGCCGTAAGGGAGCGCATCTGTTGGTGTCTATTCACGCTGATGGTTTCCACAAACCGCAGCCTCGCGGAGCGTCTGTATGGGTGCTGTCCCGTCGTCGCGCGAACAGTGAAATTGGTCGTTGGATTGAGAAGCACGAAGAGCAATCGAACCTGTTAGGTGGTGGTGCGCTGCTGAATGACAACGAGGACGAATATCTGAGCCGTGCGGTGTTGGACTTGCAGTTCAGTAACTCACAGAAAGAGGGGTATGACGTTGCAGTTCGCGTGCTGAAAGAAATGGGTAAAGTGACAAAACTTCACAAATCCAGCCCGGAACACGCGAGTCTTGCTGTGCTGAAATCCCCAGATATTCCATCTCTGTTGGTTGAGGCGGGTTTTATCACCAACCCGCAGGAAGAAAAGCTGTTGCTGAGCTCCAGCCACCAAAACAAGATTGCCAATGCTGTATATAAAGGTGTGTTGACCTATTTTGAGGATTTCCCGCCAGACGGCACCTTGATGGCTGCGCGTAAGAACGGCGTTAAACACAAAGTCACGTCAGGCCAGTCTCTGTCTGTCATCGCCAGTAAATACGGCAGCTCAGTGTCGGCGATCAAAGCGGCAAACGGCTTGAAGTCCAATAACCTGAAAGTTGGTCAGGTTCTGACAGTGCCTGATGTCAATGTTGGGGCATTGACTAACGCCTCGAAACCTTCGTCTTCAGGTGCCAGTGCAAAACCCGCGTCACCTTCGGGTAAAACCGTGACTCACACCGTCAAACGTGGAGAGTTCTTGGGTAAAATCGCGCAGGAATATGATGTCAGTGTTGCCAGTATTCGCAGTGCCAACAAGCTGCGCTCAGATGAACTGGCGATAGGGCAGAGACTGAAAATTGTGGGTGTCCAGCCCAAAGACAAGCAGCACAAAGTGCAACGCGGAGAGTATCTGGGTAAAATCGCCAGCAATTATGGGGTGACGGTAGACAGTATCCGTCGTGCCAATAAGTTGCGTTCTGACGAGTTGGCTATCGGCCAGACCCTGATTATTCCCGGGAGTTAAGCATGGCAATTCAAATCCTACCTGCACGTCTGGCAAACCAGATTGCGGCAGGAGAAGTGGTTGAAAGGCCTGCTTCTGTCGTTAAAGAGCTCGTTGAAAACAGCATTGATGCGGGGGCGACCCGCATTGATGTTGATATCGAAAAAGGCGGCAGCAAGCTTATCCGTATTCGAGATAACGGCTCAGGCATTGCCAAAGAAGAACTCGAATTGGCGCTCAGCCGTCACGCGACCTCCAAGATCTCCTGCCTTGATGACCTCGAAGCGATTATCAGTCTTGGGTTTCGTGGTGAGGCACTGGCGAGTATCAGCTCGGTATCGCGACTCACCCTGACATCGAGAACGATCACTCAATCAGAAGCCTGGTCTGCCTATGCGGAAGGTCGTGATATGGCTGTGCAGGTTAAACCTGCGGCTCATCCAGTCGGCACGACGGTTGAGGTGGTGGATTTATTCTTTAATACACCAGCCCGCCGCAAGTTTCTCCGCACTGATAAAACCGAATTCGGCCATATTGATGAGCTTCTGAAGCGCATTGCGTTGAGCCGTTTTGATGTGGCTATTACCCTTCGTCACAACGGCACCATCGTGCGCCAGTACCGCGCAGCATCGAACGATGCCCAGCGTGAAAAGCGACTGGCGGCTATTTGCGGTTCGCCGTTTGTAAAAAGCTCTGTGGCAGTGAGCCTTGAACATCAGGGTTTAACCCTTCATGGCTGGATTTGTACGCCGGAAGGTGCGCGGGCACAGAACGATATTCAGCACTGCTTTGTGAACCAGCGGATGATGAAAGACAAACTCATCAATCACGCGATTCGACAGGGCTATGAAGCATCATTGCGTCCCGATCAATTCGCCGCTTACGTTCTTTATATTGACATCGACCCGCACCAGGTGGATGTGAATGTTCATCCAGCCAAGCATGAAGTCCGTTTCCATCAGGCCCGCTTGGTTCATGACTTTATCTATCAGGCTGTAGCCGATGCTCTGATGCAAGTTGCAGCGGAACAAGCACCTGCACTTGAGTTTGAACATCCGCCAGTGAGTGATCTCAGCAGTGGGCAGAATGCTACCCAGCCTGAAACCATGCCTGACACCCCAACACCTGAAATTCATGATTCGTTGGAGCCTCAGGGGGCGGGAAATGCCTCATACTCAAACTACCCTGGTCAGACTGAACACACAGAATGGCGGCCACAGTCGTCAGGGCAAAGTCAACGAGGGTCAAGCCTTGGCCACTCATCTGGCAGCGGCTCTCGCCGAGAGCAATATGGTGATAACGCCCCATCAAAGCGTGAACAAAAAGTGTATCAAGCACTCATGACAACGCCTGTTGTCCCACCTGCTGATACGCAGGTAGCCGAAGCGCCACCTGTCTTTGTGCCTTCATCAGTAGTGCAAACCCCCGTTTCCGTCGGGCATGCAGGAAATGGCTTAGGTAAGGCGTTGGCCGTGGTGTCGTCTAAGTATTTGTTGCTTCAACGTGCTGAGGGTATTGCCCTACTGGATTTGGATGCCGCCTCTTACCTCGCCATGCTTGGACAATTCCATGCTGCGGCAGTGGGTGAAGGCTTGAAAGCACAACCGCTTCTGATCCCACAGGCGCTACCCGCTTCGACGGAAGAATTGGCATTGATTGCGAAACATGAAAGTCTGCTTCAGCAATTTGGTATGCTTCTTCGTCAAAAGTCGCCAACCCAATTGATGGTGATGGCGGTTTGTCAGCCAGTACGCAATCATAACTTGCAGCAGCTCATTCCTTCGTTGATGACATTTCTTACCAGCGAATCTGACACTTTGTCGGCTGAGTTGCTGGCAAACTGGTTTGCAGCTCAGGCGACGCAAAAAACAGACGTCTATGGTTTATCACAAGCCGTTACACTGATCTCTGACTTAGAAAACTGCTGGCAGGAAAGGCTGGCGGTGCATTATTCAACGTTGTTGCGTCCGGTTGACGTAGCAGCGGCAATAGAAGCTTTTAAACATGACTAAGCCATTGCCGAAGGCAATTTTTTTAATGGGGCCTACCGCATCGGGTAAAACCGATCTGGCGATCGGCCTGAGAAAACAATTTCCTGTCGAGATCATCAGTGTCGACAGCGCCCTTATCTATAAAGAGATGGATATCGGCACCGCCAAACCAACTGCAGATGAATTGGCACTGGCTCCACACTGTTTGATCGACATCCTCGATCCGTCAGAAGCTTACTCAGCGGCTGATTTCCGTGCTGATGCCTTGCGGGAAATGGAAGAGATTGTCGCAAAAGGGAGAATTCCCCTTTTGGTTGGTGGTACCATGCTTTACTTCAAAGCATTATTAGAAGGTTTGTCACCTTTGCCACCCGCGGATCCAGCGATTCGCGCTAAAATTGAACAGGAAGCAAAGGAACACGGCTGGCAGGCTTTGCATGATGAGTTATGCAACATTGACCCTGTCGCAGGTGCGAGGATCCACCCGAATGATCCTCAACGATTGTCGAGAGCGCTGGAAGTTTTTCGTATTTCGGGTAAAACTCTCACTGAGTTGACCGAAACCAAAGGTGAACCATTGCCATATGAGGTTCACCAATTTGCTATAGCCCCTAAGGAAAGGGGAGAACTGCATCGCCGTATTGAGCTGCGTTTCCAGAAAATGATGGAAGCGGGTTTCGAAGCGGAGGTACGCAAGCTGTATGATCGTGGCGATCTGAATCCTGATATGCCGTCGATCCGCTGCGTTGGGTACCGACAGATGTGGGATTATTTGGCGGGTAGCTGTTCGCTTGACGATGCAGTTTATCGCGGTGTGTGCGCAACCCGTCAGTTAGCCAAACGTCAGATCACCTGGCTTCGCAGCTGGGATAATTTGACATGGCTTGATAGCGACGATGCCGAGCTATCGTTACAAACAGTCACAAAGTGTCTGACCTGATCTAGGAAGAGACAGGTATACTTTGGGTTGTTGTAAGCGGCATTGTTGATTTTATTGTTGCTAATACAACTACAAACCAATAAGGAAAATTAAAAATGGCTAAGGGGCAATCTCTACAAGACCCATTTCTGAACGCACTGCGTCGTGAACGTGTACCTGTTTCTATCTATTTGGTAAACGGTATCAAGCTTCAGGGCCAGATCGAATCTTTTGACCAGTTCGTGATCCTGCTGAAAAACACTGTAAACCAAATGGTTTACAAGCACGCGATTTCTACCGTGGTCCCAGCTCGCCCAGTGAACCACCATCATAACAACTCTGAGCGTTCGCCAAATGAACGTCAGCAAGAGAAGACTGAGGAGTAATAATCCTTTGGTAAGGAGTTGATCGCTTGTTTGACCGTTATGAAGCCGGTGAACAGGCTGTTTTAGTTCATATCAACTTCACCCAGGAAGGCGAATGGGAAGATCTCAGCGAATTTGAAATGCTGGTATCGTCAGCGGGGGTTAGCAGGCTGCAAACCATTACGGGCAGTCGGCAGTCCCCGCATTCCAAATACTTCGTTGGTGAAGGTAAAGCCCTAGAAATTGCTGATGCTGTTCGATTGACAGGGGCTGACATTGTTATCTTCAACCATGCGCTTTCTCCTGCGCAAGAACGAAACCTTGAACGTCTGGTCAAATGTCGAGTGCTTGATCGCACTGGTCTGATCCTGGACATCTTTGCACAGCGTGCCCGCACTCACGAAGGTAAGTTGCAGGTCGAGCTGGCGCAGCTTCGCCACCTTTCCACCCGACTCGTCAGAGGCTGGACGCACTTGGAGCGTCAGAAAGGGGGGATTGGTTTGCGTGGTCCGGGTGAGACCCAGCTTGAGACTGACCGTCGATTGCTGCGTGATCGCGTTAAGGCAATTTTGCGTAGACTTGAGAAAGTGTCTAAACAGCGCGAGCAAGGGCGACGAGCTCGAAGCCGTGCTGAAGTACCAACCGTGTCGCTGGTGGGATACACCAACGCTGGCAAATCCACCCTCTTTAACCGCATTACTGAAGCGGGGGTCTATGCAGCGGACCAGCTGTTCGCGACCCTAGATCCGACGTTGCGTAAGATTGAGGTGGAAGATGTTGGTGACGTGATTCTTGCTGATACCGTTGGTTTTATCCGCCACCTACCGCACGATCTGGTCGCGGCGTTTAAAGCCACTTTGCAGGAAACACAGGAAGCAGCTTTGCTTCTGCATGTTATCGACGCCAGTGATGATCGCTTCCGCGAGAACATCGAAGCGGTTGACGTGGTACTTGAAGAAATCGATGCTCATGAAATCCCAACACTGTTGGTGATGAACAAAATTGACAACATGGAAGAAGCCTCGCCACGAATTGAGCGTGATGAAGAAGGTTTACCTCGTGTTGTCTATGTATCTGCACTAGCAGATCAGGGCATAGATCTTCTTTTTGAGGCACTGACCGAGAGGCTGGCGGGGACTATGGTAAGCTATCGCTTACGTATTCCACCTGCGGCTATCGGCAGAATGCACAGTAAATTCTGTCAGTTGCGCTGTATTACGCATGAAGAATACGAGCAGGACGGACATTTGCTGGTCGACGTGCGGTTACCTCAAACAGACTGGTTGAGGTTGAAAAAAAGGGAAGGCAGTGAGTTAGGCGACTTTATCGTCAACTGACAGCCTGTTACAGTATAAAAACTATCGTCATATCATACTGATGGAGTGCTCTAATGGCGTGGAATGAGCCAGGAAACAATGGCGGTCAGGACAAAGACCCGTGGGGAAACCGCGGAGGTCGTGACCAAGGGCCGCCTGACCTCGATGAGGTGTTTGGCAAGCTAAGCCGCAAACTGAGTGGCTTGTTTGGCGGCAAAGGGCCGTCTTTTGGTGGCAGCAGTGCTGCTGGTTTGGGCGTAATTGCCGTTGTGGGTGCAGTTATCTGGGGTGTCTCAGGCTTTTACACTATCGGTGAAGCAGAGCGTGGTGTCGTATTGCGCTTTGGCGAATACAACCGCATTGTGCAGCCAGGTCTGAACTGGAAGCCAACGTTTATCGATGAAGTGACTCCGGTAAACGTTCAGGCAATCCGTTCTTTGCGCGGCTCGGGCGACATGCTGACCAAAGACGAAAACGTTGTGCGTGTTGAAATGGACGTGCAATATCGCGTTGCTGATCCGAAGAAATACCTGTTTGCGGTCACCAATGCCGACGACAGCCTACGTCAGGCAACTGACTCTGCGCTGCGAGCAGTGATTGGTGATGCTGTGATGGACCAAATCCTGACCTCTGGTCGTCAGGAAATTCGTGAACGCACTGAAGTTGAAATCAACCGTATCGTGGACCGTTACGACATGGGTCTGCTGGTGGTTGACGTAAACTTTGATACAGCACGTCCACCGGAGCAGGTCAAAGACGCATTCGATGACGCCATTGCAGCGCGTGAGGATGAAGAGCGTTTCATTCGTGAAGCAGAAGCTTATCGCAACGATATTTTGCCTAAAGCAACGGGTCGTGCAGAGCGTCTGAAGAAAGAAGCACTGGGTTACAAAGAGAAAACCGTTAATGAAGCAGAGGGTGACGTAGCGCAGTTCGAGAAACTGCTGCCTGAATATCAGGCTGCACCTGAAGTCACGCGTAGCCGTCTGTATCTCCAGACCATGGAGAACGTCTTCGGTAACACCAGTAAAGTGTTGATTGATTCACAGGAAGGCGGTAACAACCTGCTTTACCTGCCATTGGATAAGCTGATGAACCAAACTCCTCAGCAACGTTCGACCACGGTTAACAGCAATGCATCAGATTACGGCATTGAGCTGGAAAGCTCGACGCAATCTGCAGCGCCAAGCAACAGCCGTTCGTCGACTTCGCGCCAGGGGAGATATTAATTATGCGTAAGTTGTTAATTCCTCTAATCATCATATCGCTCGTTTTAGGCTTGATGTCAGTATTCGTCGTCGACGAAGGAGACCGCGGTATTGTGATTCGTTTCGGTCGTGTACTGAAAGCTGACGATGACATGGCGAAAATTTACCCGCCGGGGCTTCATTTTAAAGTTCCTGTTTTCGACAGCGTTAAAGTGCTAGATGCACGTATCCAGACCATGGATGACCAATCAGACCGTTTTGTAACGTCTGAGAAAAAAGACGTGATCATCGACTCCTACGTGAAGTGGAAAATCAAAGATTTCGGTCAGTACTACCTTTCAACAGGTGGTGGTAACCGTCTGACTGCTGAAGCCCTTTTGCAACGTAAAGTGGCAGATGGTTTGCGTGCAGAAATCGGTTCGAAAACCATTAAGGAGATCGTGTCCGAGAAGCGTGAGCAGGTGATGGCAGACGTACTGAGTGAACTTCAGGAAAGTGCTAACGACATCGGCATTGAAGTGATTGACCTTCGTATCAAGAAGATCAACCTGCCTGATGAAATCAGTGAGTCAATCTACGCACGTATGCGTGCTGAACGTGAAACTGTTGCCCGTCGTCACCGTTCACAAGGTCGTGAGAAGGCGGAAGTTATCCGCGCTCAGGCTGAACTGGAAGTGGCTACCGTTTTGGCAGAAGCAGAGCGTACTGCACGTGTAACACGTGGTGAGGCGGATGCAGAAGTTGCAAGGATCTATGCAAACACCTTCAACAAAGAGCCTGAGTTTTATAACTTCCTGCGCTCTCTGCAAGCTTACGAGAAGAGCTTCAACAACAAGGGCGACATCATGGTAGTCGACCCGAACAGTGAGTTCTTCCAGTACATGAAAGAGCCAACGTTGAAGGCAAACTAATCGTTGCCAGGCAGCAAAACAGAAAAGACAAGGCGTCATGCCTTGTCTTTTTTTTATCCAAACGAACGAGAGTAAAAAATGGGCAATGAGTTGTGGCTAGCAATGGGTTTAGTGCTGGTAGTTGAAGGGCTGGGGCCGATGTTGGTACCGAAAAAATGGCGGCAAATGGTCAGCGAAATGAGCCTGTTACCTGATGCTACGCTACGTCGCATTGGCGGGTGTTTAGTCGTCGCAGGTGCGGTAATCGCATATATGATGTGGCCGTCCAAG
The DNA here is from genome assembly GCF_947387585.1 of Grimontia sp. SpTr1. NCBI lineage: Bacteria > Pseudomonadati > Pseudomonadota > Gammaproteobacteria > Vibrionales > Vibrionaceae > Grimontia > Grimontia sp. SpTr1. Next base: position 224,186 of record NZ_CANDOD010000006.1, on the reverse strand, counting down.
TAAATCGAAAGAGCAAAAAACTGTGACAGCCCGATGACCATAAGCAGGACGGCGCTCAAAAAATGACTGCATCCTTCAAACGATGGTGCTAGAATCCCGTTTTAATCATCAACTGACTGGAAAAGATGAGTAATAACGTAGTCGTTCTCGGCACCCAATGGGGTGACGAAGGTAAGGGTAAAATCGTTGATCTGTTGACTGAAGACGCTCAGTACGTTGTTCGCTACCAAGGCGGCCACAACGCAGGTCACACTCTTGTCATTGACGGTGAAAAAACCGTTCTTCACTTGATTCCTTCTGGCATTCTTCGCAACAACGTAAAATGCATCATCGGTAACGGTGTTGTTTTGTCCCCAGACGCCCTGATGAAAGAAATGAGCGGTCTGGAAGAACGTGGCATTCCAGTACGTGAGCGTCTTTTCCTGTCAGAAGCTTGTCCGCTAATTCTTCCTTATCACATCGCTCTTGATATGGCGCGTGAAAAAGCACGTGGCGCGAAAGCAATCGGTACAACCGGTCGCGGTATCGGTCCTGCGTACGAAGACAAAGTTGCCCGCCGCGGTCTGCGCGTTGGTGACCTGTTCGATAAAGAAGCGTTTGCCGAGAAGCTTAAAGAAGTGATGGAACTGCACAACTTCCAGTTGGAGCATTTCTACAAAGCTGAACCAGTAAGCTACGAAGAAACCCTGGCGAAAGTGATGGAGCAAGCTGACATCCTGACCAGCATGGTTATCGACGTGACCCAAGAACTGGATGACGCACGTAAGCGTGGCGACAAGATTATGTTCGAAGGCGCGCAAGGCACGCTACTGGACATCGACCACGGTACTTACCCATACGTAACGTCTTCAAACACTACCGCTGGTGGTGTTGCTGCAGGTTCTGGTTTTGGTCCTCGTCATCTGGGCTACATCCTGGGTATCGCAAAAGCATACTGCACCCGCGTAGGTTCTGGTCCTTTCCCGACTGAACTGTATGACGGTCAAGAGAAACAAGACCCAATTGGTAAGCACCTGGGTACTGTTGGCCATGAGTTTGGCGCGACTACCGGTCGTCTGCGCCGTACAGGTTGGTTTGATGCGGTTGCAATGCGCCGTGCAATCCAGATCAACTCGATCACTGGCTTCTGTCTGACCAAGATGGACGTTCTGGACGGTCTGGAAGAAATCAAAATCTGTACGGGTTACCAGAAAGCTGACGGCACCATCCTGAATGTTTCACCGATGGCGGCTGACGAGTACGAGAACATCACACCAATCTACGAAACCGTTCCAGGTTGGAGTGAGAAGACTTTCGGTGCTAAGTCTATCGAAGAGCTTCCGCAGGCTGCACTGGATTACATTGCACGTATCGAAGAACTGACCGGCGTGCCAGTAGACATCATCTCTACTGGTCCAGACCGTAACGAGACCATCATCAAGGTTCATCCTTTCGCGTCTTAATCGGTTTCCGGTGAAAGAAAAACCAGCCTTCAAGGCTGGTTTTTTTTTGCCCAATCGGCCCTATACTGTTGATATTAGTCGGCGGAAATTTTTCGCCGGAAAAAGGGTAAAGTTCGGCAAATCCTTGCCGATATAAGGTAGGCAAGACACACCGTATCCAAGGCCAAAGAGGCGGATGTTTCCTCTTTTTGGCAGAACAATACCTGTATAGTGGGAAGGCATGAAACTGCGTACCTTATTTATATCCATGATGTTAGCCAGCCCTTTCGCGAAAGCGGAAGTGGGTCCGGCTCTTCCTGTGTATGAAGAGTCGCAACTGATCCGCCTGTTTGAGTCGAATACGCACCTCAAGAAGGTGAAAGAAGACGATTGTCAGCTCCTTCAAGATATCGAGGCCCGCGCCATTCGCGTTGAATCCCCAGCTTACCAGTTCCTTTATGGTGATATGTTGGCATGGGGGGTGTGTGTCGACAGAGATGTCGAAACTGGCGTTTATTATATGCAGGTCGCGGCGCAGCAGGGTTTGCCTGCAGCGCTAGAGCAACTTGGTCGCTATTACTCCAAAGGCACTTTGGTGCAGCAGGACAAAGAACGGGCGATCCCATACTTACGTGAAGCCGCATCTCTAGGGAACACTCGGGCGAGGCTTCAATTAGCCGAGCTTCTGGTGGCTGATTACGGCAGCCCATTGGATTACGAAGATGCCTATCGCTGGCTGTATCACACCATTACCGCTGACACATCCACGCACAATCGCATTGCCCTACTACGAAGAGCGTTGGAAGACAAAATGCCGCGAAATGTCATTGCCCGCGCGAAACGACGCGATACCTATTGGTGATGACCAGAACGAATTAAAAAATGCCCGCAGATTGCGGGCATTTTTGCTTTTAGGTGAACGCTTAAATCACTTTATGTGGGCCAAAGCACTCATAGAATATTCGGTCTTTGCTGATGCCCGCATCCACAAGCTGTGTGGCAACAGCCTGCATGAAACCGACGGGGCCACAAAGATAAAAGTCTCGGCTCGAACCTTGGGTTAACCCTTCAACTTTGCTGATGTCTATCAGGCCTTGATGGTCAAATTGTTCGCCCGGCAAATCTGCGTTTGAAGGCTCACGGAACCATACGTCACGCTTGGCAGTATGATGCTGGCTCAGCAAGGTATCAATATGAGCACCAAAAGCGTGGTGATCGCCATTTTCAGCAGCATGTAGCCAGTGGATTTCGGCATCATGCTTGCTGCTGAGAGATTCCAGCATCGACAGCATAGGCGTCAGTCCAACACCGCCTGAAATCAGCGCGACAGGGGTGTCATTGTCTGAATGGAAGAAAAAGTCGCCGGTTGGTGGCGCGAGCTCAACGGTATCGCCAACATTGAGGTGATCGTGTAGATAACTCGAAACCGTTCCCTGAGCTTCTCGTTTCACAGAGATACGGTAAAGCTCACCATTTGGGGCGGCAGACAGGCTATATTGACGGATTTCCTGATTGGCAAACTGTTCAGGAGACAGGTAAATACCGATGTATTGTCCCGGCACGTAGTCCGCCACTTGCTGACCATCGACAGGGGCGAAAACGAAACTGGTGATCACTTCACTCTCGGGTGTTTTGCTGACCAGCTTGAAAGTGCGTGTTCCACGCCAGCCGCCGTTAGAGCCAGCATTCTGTTGGTAGATTTCCTCTTCGCGATTAATGAAAACCTGCGCGAGCACTCCATAGGCTTCTGCCCATGCATCTAACACTTCCTGACCTGGCGAGAAAAGCTCGTCAATTGTAGCCAACAGGTTTTCACCGACGATGGCATACATTTCCGGTGTGATATTAAAGCTCGCGTGCTTTTGCGCGATCTTTTCCACCACTGGAAGCAGGGCTGGCAAGTTATCAATGTTGGCGGCATAGCCGTAGACCGCATTGAAAAGTGCCTCGCGTTGAGCTCCCGTAAACTGGTTACTCATGTTGAAAATATCTTTGAGTTCAGGGTGTCGGCTGAACATGCGCTCGTAAAAATGCGCAGTCAGTTTTGGGCCAGTTTCAGCAAGCAAAGGGGCAGTAGACTTCACTATTTCAATGGTTTTCTCGTTGAGCATGAGGGTTACCTTCTTATGTTTTGTGTTTTTAAAGCTTCATTTGAAATGCATGTTTAAAGTTGTATATGAAATGAATGTTTAGATCAACCAAAATTCCATAAAACGGTCAGTGAAAACGGCGAAGACGTGTATACCCAAACAACCTGAATCCTGCTTTATCAGGTTGTTTGGGTATAAACAGAAAGAAAATCAGAGAGTACGCGCCTTTTGTCTGTGATAAGAGTACAATGTGTGCAAGGAGATTTGAAAACGTGCAATTAACCAGCTTTACAGACTATGGCCTTAGGGCGCTTATGTATCTGGCTATGCTGCCTCCCGGAGAGTTGACCAGTATTACCGTGGTCACCGAGAAGTATGGGGTTTCCCGCAATCACATGGTGAAGATCATTCACCGTATGAGTCAGGTCGGCTACGTTGAAGCCGTGCGGGGAAAGAACGGGGGGATTCGACTCGGCAAGCCAGCTGACACAATTGTTATCGGGGAAGTGATCCGTTCACTTGAACCGTTGCAACTCGTCAACTGTGCGCCGCAAAATTGCCACATCACGCCAGCCTGTCGCCTGAAAACTGCCGTAGCGGCAGCGTTGGAGGCATTCCTTGCTGAGATGGATAAATACACACTTCAAGACATGGTGTCAGGTAACAATGACCTGCATCACCTTCTTATCCCAGTTCGCCCGATCTGATTCTCACCCTGTGAGACGTCATGCCAATTTTTACTGGCAATGACTACGGGCACCCAATTTCGAAATATTTAAGCGATATACTTGATATGCCAATGTCGCTAACGGGAATCTTATATGTCTCAAGACAAACACCTACACAGCAACGACCCTTTTTTGGGGCGTGAAGCAGAAAAATATGACAACCCTGTGCCAAGCCGAGAGCATCTGCTTGAAGTGATTAAAGGCTTTACCACACCGGTAAACCGCGACCAGTTATTTGAAGTGCTGGGTTTGCGCAGCGACGAAGAATACGAAGGCCTGCGCCGACGCCTGCGCGCGATGGAGCGCGATGGCCAACTGATTTTTACCCGCCGTCAATGCTATGCACTGCCTGAGCGTCTGGACTTGGTAAAAGGTACCGTGATTGGTCACCGTGATGGCTTCGGTTTCTTGCGCCCTGAAGGGAAAGGAAACCGCGAAGACTGGCTGCTGCCACATCACCAGATGAAACAGGTGATGCACGGCGATTTCATCCTTGCTCAACCTGCTGGTACCGATAAACGTGGTCGTAAAGAGGCACGTGTTGTCCGTGTGCTGGAAGAGCGAAAAGGCCAGATTGTGGGCCGCTACTTTGTCGAAAATGGTCAGGGCTTTGTGGTACCTGACGATTCTCGTTTGGGTCAGGATATTGTTATTCCGCAAGACGAGCGCAAAGGCGCGCGCATGGGTAACGTTGTGGTGGTGGAAATCTTCCAACGCCCAACCCGCCAGCATAATCCGGTTGGCCGAGTGGTCGAAGTTCTCGGTGAGAACATGGCACCGGGCATGGAAATCGAAATTGCCGTCCGTACCCACAATATTCCGCATGAGTGGCCGCAAGACGTCGAAAAACAAATCAAGAGCTTCACCGAGCAAGTACCGGAAGAAGCGAAAAAAGGTCGTGTTGACCTGCGTGACTTACCACTGGTGACCATTGACGGTGAAGATGCCCGTGACTTCGATGACGCCGTCTTCTGTGAGAAGAAAAAATCAGGCGGTTGGCGCCTTTGGGTCGCGATTGCGGACGTGAGCTACTACGTACGACCAGACTCGGCGTTAGACAAAGAAGCGGTAAACCGCGGCAACTCGGTGTACTTCCCGTCGCAGGTTATTCCTATGCTGCCGGAAGTGCTGTCGAACGGCCTTTGTTCGCTGAACCCGCAGGTAGACCGCTTGTGCATGGTCTGTGAAATGACCATTTCAGAAGCCGGCAAGCTTTCCGGTTTCAAACACTACGAAGCGGTAATGAACTCCCACGCGCGCCTGACTTACACCAAAGTCGCCGCGATGCTGGACGGTGATGAAGAGCTTCGTGAGCGTTATGCGCCCTTGGTTCCGCATCTGGAAGAGTTGAACCGCATGTACAAAGCGCTGAAAGCGTCACGCGAACAGCGCGGTGCGATTGAGTTTGAAACCGTTGAGACTAAATTCATCTTCAACGCCATGCGTAAGATTGAGCGCATTGTGCCGGTTGAACGTAACGACGCCCACAAGATCATCGAAGAATGTATGATTCTGGCGAACATCGCGTCGGCACGTTTTGTTGAGAAGGCCAAAGAGCCTTCGCTCTACCGCGTGCACGAAGCGCCGGGCGAAGAGCGTCTAACAGGTTTTAAAGACTTCTTGAGCGAAATGGGTCTGGCACTTGAAGGTGGCTTAGAGCCATCTCCAACCGATTACGCCAAACTGGCGCATTTGATTGCTGGACGTCCAGATCAGGAACTTATCCAAACCATGCTGCTGCGCTCCATGAAGCAGGCGGTATATCAGGCCGACAACTCTGGCCACTTTGGTCTGGCGCTCAAACAGTACGCGCACTTTACCTCGCCAATCCGCCGTTATCCGGATTTGCTGCTGCACCGTGCGATCAAGTATCTGATTGCCAAAGAAGAAGGACGTAACAAAGACCGTTGGACGCCAACCGGTGGTTACCACTATTCCTTCGACGATATGGACGTGATGGGTGAACAGTGCTCGATGACGGAGCGCCGCGCCGATGATGCGACCCGTGATGTTTCAGACTGGCTGAAGTGTGAATACATGCAGGATCACGTTGGCGAAGTCATGGAAGGCACCATTGCCAATGTCACAGGGTTCGGCTTCTTTGTACGTTTGAACGAGCTGCACATCGATGGTCTGGTGCATATCTCGAATCTTGACAATGACTACTACAACTACGACATGGTGGGTCAAAAACTGGTGGGCGAGAGCTCTGGTCGCATTTTCCGACTTGGCGATCAGGTCACGGTCAAAGTATTATCCGTCAACCTTGATGAAAGGATGATCGATTTCGAGCTGGACGGAACAACCCGTAAAGCCCGCGGAGCAGGAAAAACTGCCCGTAATAAAGCCAAGAAAGGCCGCGCTGAGTCAGGGAAAAATCCTGAAGCACGCCAAGAACGTATGTCTGTTCGTCAGCAATTAAAACGCGGTGCGATTCCAAAAGGTGAGGGTGATAAAGCCCCGGCCGGAAAGCGCGGCGAAAAAGCAGCTGCTGGCAAACGAGGCGGCAAAGGCGAAAACCCGGCGAAGAAGAAAACCAAGGCTGAGAAGGTGCGCAAGAAAAAAGCGCAGAAAGGCAAACCAGCCAAAGCAGGCAAGAATAAGAAGTAATCCATGAGCAATGAAATGATTTACGGCATCCACGCCGTTAAAGCCGTACTGGAATCTGATCCGTCCCGCTTCATCGAAGTCTTCGTGCTGAAAGGCCGTCAGGATGATCGTGTATTGCCTGTACTGAATGAGTTGACCCGTCTGGGTATCACTCTGCAGGAAATGGGTCGCAAGGCGCTGGATGACAAAGCCAAAGGTGCGTCGCACCAGGGCTTGATTGCCCGCGTGAAACCAGGTCGCCAGTACAACGAAAACGATCTCGATATCATTCTGGATGGTAAAGAGAACCCGCTACTGTTGGTGCTGGACGGTGTCACTGACCCACACAATCTGGGGGCGTGTCTGCGTAACGCGGATGCTGCCGGTGTGTGCGCGGTTATCGTACCGAAAGACAAATCTGCTCAATTGAATGCGACGGCGCGTAAAGTGGCGGTAGGCGCTGCAGAAGTGGTGCCATTGGTACGTGTTACTAATCTGGCGCGCACTATGCGTGCACTGCAGGAAAAAGGCGTGTGGTTTGTCGGCACGGCCGGTGAAGCGACGCACGATGTCTACGATGCGAAACTGACTGGACCTCTGGCGATTGTGATGGGCGCAGAAGGTGACGGTATGCGCCGCCTGACCCGCGAGACCTGTGACGATCTCATCAGCATTCCAATGGCGGGCAGTGTATCGAGCCTGAACGTGTCGGTCGCCACTGGTATCTGTCTGTTTGAAGCGGTGCGACAACGCCGCGGATAACCGCAAGAAAACAGACCGTTTTCAGATAAAGCAACGCCCGGTGATTTATTTCTCCGGGCGTTGTGCTTTTTGTTGCTATTAGCGGCGCAATTCTGTACTATCCTGCCTCCAAATTCCCGGTCTTTTACTTTCGTTCCTTGCTTCCGCTGGACGACCGGGCCAAGCGTGGAAGCTGAATAATCCGTAAGGAGCAACCAATGCGTCATTACGAAATCGTATTCATGGTGCACCCTGATCAAAGCGAGCAAGTTGCTGGCATGATCGAGCGTTACACTGGTTCTATCAAAGAGTCAGGTGGTCAGATCCACCGTCTGGAAGACTGGGGCCGTCGTCAACTGGCTTACCCAATCAACAAGCTGCACAAAGCACACTACGTTCTGATGAACGTTGAAGCTGAGCAAGCTGTGATTGATGAGCTGGAAACTGCGTTCCGCTTCAACGACGCTGTGATCCGTAACATGATCATGCGTACCAAAGGCGCTATCACTGAGCCATCTGTAATGATGAAGGCTAAAGAAGAGCGCGCACCACGTCGCGAAGAGCGTGCTGAAGCACAATCTGAAGACGAAGCAGCAGCTGAGTAATTTGATTTGATGACCAATCGGATTGAGCTAGCAGGTGCTATCACCCAAGGCCCGATTCGAAAACAGAGTCCTGCCGGCGTGCCCCATTGTCACTTTGTGATTGAGCATCGTTCGGATCAACGGGAAGCTGGATTGCCAAGGCAAGTCTACTGTCGTTTACCGGTCGTAGTGAGCGGGCAAGGGTCGCAAAACAAAACACAGCACTTAGCTTTAGGCAGTAACATCAAGGTAGGCGGGTTTCTCGCTTATCAGACCGGCCGAAATGGCGTAGGAAAATTGGTGTTGCATGCTGATGAAATTATAGACATTTAAGATCAGGAGATAGCCCCATGGCACGTTTCTTCCGTCGTCGTAAATTCTGCCGTTTCACTGCAGAAGGCGTACAAGAGATCGATTACAAAGACGTAGCGACTCTGAAAAACTACATCACCGAAGCTGGTAAAATCGTACCTAGCCGTATCACTGGTACCCGTGCTAAGTACCAGCGTCAGCTGGCACGCGCTATCAAGCGTTCACGTTACCTGGCTCTGCTGCCATACACTGACAAGCATCAGTAATCGGCACTGTCCAAGTTAATAGAGGAATAGATAATGCAAGTTATTCTGCTTGATAAAATCGCTAACCTGGGTGGTCTGGGTGATCAGGTAACTGTTAAGTCTGGTTACGCACGTAACTTCCTTATCCCACAAGGTAAGGCAGTAATGGCTACTAAATCTAACGTTGAGCATTTCGAAGCTCGTCGTGCAGATCTGGAAGCTAAAGTTGCTGAAGCTCTGGCAGCTGCTCAAGCACGCGCTGAGCAAGTTGAAGCGCTGGAAGCGGTTGAAATCGCTTCTAAAGCTGGTGACGAAGGTAAACTGTTCGGTTCTATCGGTACTCGTGACATCGCTGACGCTGTAACTGCAGCTGGTGTTGCTGTAGCGAAGAGCGAAGTTCGCCTGCCAGAAGGTGCACTGCGTAACACTGGTGAGTACGAAGTCAGTCTGCAACTGCACTCTGAAGTATTCGCTACTGTTAAGCTGAACGTTGTTGCTGAGTAATTCAGACACATCGTCGCTTTGAAAAAACCGGCCTTTGGGCCGGTTTTTTTGTACGTGGGATTTGGGAAAGCGATCATAGGAAAAGCATAAGCGGACCTGGTTCCTGGGAGAAGAAGGTCCTAGGAAGGGACAAAGGGCTTACCTCTATGCCTATACCATCTAAAATCATGCAGTACCCAGTACCCAGTACCCAGTACCCAGTACCCAGTACCCAGTACCCAGTACCTAAAACTTATAAAGCATATTCACAGTAAAAATCGAATCGAGGTTTTTTAATCCCGGTGGCACTTCACTGATGTATTTCTGGGTGGTGGAAAGCTTGATCGCCAGATCGTCGATGAGGCTGGTGGAAACCGACGCCCTCGCTTCAAAACTAGTGTTACTTTGCCCACTGATAGCCGTAATTCGACCTTCAAACAGGGCGGTCTTAGTCATCTGCCATGAGAGTTCTGCCTGACCACGCAAAATTGCCTCTTCCACGTCATGAGGCAAGATGAGGTCATCGTCATCCAGCTCATCCAGATTCGGGGTTTGATAACGGTAACCGGGGCCGATCTCTAGCAACAGTGACAAATCTTCCTGCCAAATGGCCTGATAACCTAACCCTGCGGCAACGGTGAGATCCTCGTAGTATGGGCCATATTTATCATCCAGAAAGCTGATGTTTCCCCACACATAGCGTTTTGGGTCAAACTTATAGTTGGCCTGACTCTCGAACTCACTTTTACGTTTGTCTTCTTCACCGTCTTTTTCAACCAACAGGAATTTGGCTTCAGAGGTGTGTCGATAGGGACCGTCTGTGAAGTTCACGCCAAGGCGGCTGTTGATCGTCATCGAGTCTGAGTTACCGGAAAGGGCCTGAAACCCCAGTTCGATTTCAGATTGCCATGGTTCAGATGTGCTTGCTTTTGCACAAAGAGAGAGTGCCACCAGACAAAACAGAGACGGTTTCAGTAGCGACGACGCCATTTAGGTTACCATTACAACATCAGGAGCCACATTCTATATGAATCCTCCTGCATTTCGTCAGCAACACGTTAAATTGGCAAGCAAAAAAGTCGTGGTCGCTCCAAAGCGCCTACCGATAGTTATTCGTCAGAGGTTCTGGGTATAATGTCGGTCGAATCGACAAGGTAATAAGTGATATGGCAGAGCAACGCAGCAAGCAATTTAATTCCAACAAACCTAAAGACCGTCAGGTTGATGCCCTGAAGGTGCCGCCGCATTCTCTGGAAGCTGAGCAGTCTGTGCTGGGTGGTCTGATGCTGGATAACGAGCGTTGGGACAGCGTGGCAGAAAAAGTGGTTGCTGCAGACTTTTACAGCCGTCCTCACCGCCTTATTTTTGAAAGCACGAAGCAGCTGCTTGATGCAGGTATGCCGCTGGATCTTATTACCCTTTCTGAAAACCTCGAAAAGCATAGCCAACTGGAAGATGTCGGCGGTTTTGCTTATCTCGCAGAGCTGGCAAAGAATACCCCAAGTGCGGCGAATATTGTCGCCTATGCGGATATCGTCCGTGAACGTGCCATGGTGCGTAACCTTATCAGTGTCGCTAATGAAATTGCTGATGCAGGCTATGACCCAGAAGGGCGCACGTCAGAAGACCTGCTCGACATGGCAGAGAGCAAGGTTTTCGCCATTGCAGAATCGCGTACCACGGAAAACGAAGGCCCACAGAACATCGATAATGTTCTGTCGAAAACCCTTGAACGAATCGAAATCCTGTTCAAATCGCCGCAAGACGGTGTGACCGGTGTGTCGACTGGCTTTACCGATTTGAACAAGAAAACCGCAGGCTTGCAGGGGTCGGATCTCATCATCGTGGCGGCGCGTCCATCCATGGGTAAAACGACCTTTGCGATGAACCTGTGTGAAAACGCCGCCATGGATCAGGAAAAGCCAGTACTGATTTTCTCTCTCGAGATGCCTGCTGAACAGCTGATGATGCGTATGCTCGCGTCGCTTTCCCGAGTTGATCAGACCAAAATCCGTACCGGTCAATTGGATGACGAGGACTGGGCGCGTATTTCATCGACCATGGGTATTCTGATGCAGAAGAAGAATATGTATATCGATGACAGCTCAGGCCTGACGCCAACAGAAGTACGCTCCCGAGCCCGCCGTGTGGCGCGTGAACATGGCGGTCTGTCGATGATCATGGTCGACTACCTTCAGTTGATGCGTGTGCCTGGCCTTCAGGATAACCGTACCCTTGAGATTGCCGAGATCAGCCGCTCGCTCAAGGCGCTGGCTAAAGAATTAAACGTGCCTGTTGTGGCCCTGTCGCAGCTTAACCGCTCGCTGGAACAACGTGCAGACAAACGCCCTGTAAACTCCGACTTGCGTGAATCGGGCGCGATCGAGCAGGATGCGGACCTTATCATGTTCATTTACCGTGATGAGGTGTACAACCCGGAAAGTCCGCTAAAAGGCATTGCAGAAATCATCCTCGGTAAGCAGCGTAACGGTCCAATCGGTAGCGTGCGTTTGACCTTCCAAGGCCAGTTCTCCCGCTTTGATAACTATGCGGGTCCTGCGTTTGATGAAGAATAAAACAGAGTTTGTTGAGTATTAACCGCGAGGTGTTATGAAAGCGGCAACAGCAATCATCCATACCGCTGCCCTTAACCACAATATCGACATTATCCGCGCCATGGCGCCGAACAGTCGAACTTGGGCGGCGATTAAAGCTAATGGATACGGACATGGCCTTTTGCCCGTGGCAAAGGCACTTTCTTCTCAGGCCGATGGCTTCGGCGTTGCACGCCTTGAAGAGGCGATGAGCCTTCGCGCTGGCGGGATTGTGAAACCTATCCTGCTGCTTGAAGGTTTTTATTCTTCTGCGGATTTGCCAACGCTCGAAGCACAGAATCTGCAAACGGCGGTTCATTGTATTGAGCAACTGGAAGCGCTGGAAAAAGCCAACCTAGAACATCCACTTCATGTCTGGCTGAAAATCGACACCGGTATGCATCGTTTGGGCGTGCGTCCGGAATACGTGGCGGAATTTGTCGAGCGACTGAATGCCTGCCCGAATGTCGCGAAACCTCTTAACTTTATGAGCCATTTCGGCTGTGCGGATGAACCGGAAAAGCCAGTTACAGAGCAGCAAATTGCGCTGTTTGAAGAACTGATTGCTGGTCAGCCGGGTTACAAATCGTTGGCAGCATCTTCCGGCAGTTTAATTTGGCCAACCAGCCATTTTGATTATGTTCGCCCTGGAATCAGTCTTTACGGCATATCTCCGATGGTAGAGCGCTGTGGCAAGGATTTCGGCCTCACGCCAGCCATGACCATGACTTCAAGCCTTATCGCTGTGCGTGAAGCCAAGAAAGGTGAAACGGTGGGCTATGGCGGCCGCTGGATGACAGATCGTGATACCAAAATCGGTGTGGTGGCGATTGGCTATGGCGACGGATACCCGCGCGCAGCGCCAGATGGCACTCCGGTAATGATCAATGGTCGACGTGTGTCTTTGGCTGGGCGTGTTTCAATGGACATGATCACCATTGATTTGGGACCAGATGCGACCGACCGCGTGGGCGATGAAGTGATCCTGTGGGGCGAGGAACTCCCTGTAGAAGAAATTGCCCGTCATGTAGGCACCATTGGCTATGAGCTTGTCACCAATCTCACATCCCGTGTTGACCTAATTTATACCTAGGGTCAATAGACCCAAACGTAAGTTGTAGAACGTTTTGAATCTGAAATTTTCTAAAGCCGTAACCCGCGTTACGGCTTTCTTATCTTTGCCATTTTTGCTTTTTCCAAATGGCGCTCTGGCATCAAGTCATCCAGAGTCGGAATTGCTGGATATTGAAGTGGTTCCCTTTGTCTTCTCCACTGAAACCTTGGGTTTCTCCGCGGGTATGGCTGGGCTTTGGAAAGGTGCGGGACAACCGCAAGCCTCGTTGTTTGCGGCGGGGCTTGGTACATCAAAAAGCACGTGGATGGGCTTTGTTGCCGCCAATAATTACATGCTTTCTGCAGACAGTCGCTGGCTGCTGAGTGGGCAGTTTTATGAAGGTGACTTCAAACAGTTTGACTACTATCTGGGTGATGCCGCGTCCAACAACTCTGTCTATGACGATCGTCTGACTGCAGACAGTCGTGATGCCCAGCATCATCTTTCCTTCCGTTATATCTTGCCTTTGGGCGAAGCAGTAAGCAGTCCCGTTCGTGCTGCGCTTTCCCCTGAGCGAGACGTTGAAGGAAATGCGCCGTGGAACAGCGGCATCTCTTCGATTGATTTCCGCCCCTTCTACAATGCCCGAACGTTGGAAGGTGAGGGCGTCAATACGCCGAGCGATTTTTCGGATGCAACCGAAGTGTGGGGACTTGAAACCCACTTGAAATGGGATAACCGCGACAGCAGTAACAACCCAACTAAAGGCAGTCTCAGCGAGGTTATTGTCACCGTCGAGCCGGGCGCTGATAACAGGGCGAGTTGGTGGAAGTGGGAACTAAATCAAAGTTGGTACTGGGATCTCGGCGGTTGGGATGATCTCGCCAATGAGCAAGTTTTGGCATTCAACCTCTATACCTCAGATACGCCAAGCTGGAACGACAAATCAGAGATAAATGGTGAGTCGGTCTATCGCAGACCCCCGGAATTCGCCGCAGCTCGCTTAGGTGGTTTGTATCGTTTGAGAAGCTTTCAGTCCGGCCGTTATGCTGACCGTTCGGCGTTGAGTTACAGTGCGGAATACCGGGTGATCCCGGAATGGCAACCTCTGGGCCAGTTACCCGTTTTCAATTGGTATGACGTGCCATGGTGGCAGTGGGTGCTATTTACTGATGTTGGTCGTGTGGCTGATGAGTACGATTTGAGTGAGCTTCACAGTGATATGAAATGGAGCGCTGGCGCAGCAGTGCGTTTTCAGGTGGAAGGCATTGTAGTGCGCTCAGAGCTTGCAATGGGCTCGGAGGAAAGCATTTTCCGCGTCATGATTAACCAGCCATTCTGATAAAAGAAAAAGCCCCGACGCATAGCGTTGGGGCTTTTTCGTTCTACCAAGTGATTTTTTCAAATCCTATTGAGACGTCATCCCCGCCACCTGGTTCGTCAGACCTGATGTTCCACGTTAGCCTGAACTTGGCAGTGCTCGATGCAGGCGTAAAGTTGAAGCTATAGTTGGTTTTAATTGGCTTAGAAGAAATTCGCGATTGATAGTTACCCACCAACTCCCAGCCATTCCCGTGGTCAACCTCAACTTTTAACTGTGATAGCCCACCAATATCTTGCGTTGAGAGGATTTGATAATGCAATGTACTGGCAGAGCCCACGGACAGGCCAGCAATCGTTCCTTCAAAGCGAGATGAGTGGTTGGAATTGTGGTAGTCACCAACCCATGCCCTTGGGTAGGAACCTGGATCAGAGCAAAAAGTAAGACTTGCAGGTTTCCACGCCCAGCTGCCGTTACTACAAAACTTATTGAAGGTGACTTGAGCAGGATCATTATCGGTAATGGTGACACTGGCTGAACTCAGGTCACTCTTATTGGTGTTCACCCACGCATCCATCGAAAACTGTTCACTGGCCTCATGCACCGAGTCATTGACCGTAGGTACCGCAATACGCACCGATGTCACGCCTTGTGGCAGGCTGATGTCAGTACCTGTTGATGAAAGGGTGGCCGACCCGGTTGAGTTATCAGAGAACAGTAATGCCACGGTGTTTGTAAAATCAGTGGTCACTTTCGCCGTACCATCTTTCAGAGCGACGTGCAGTTTGGTGTTTGTATCACTGGTGGCTTTGTCAAAGTTAACGGTGAAATAGGCTGTCGCGCCTTCTGCTACCGAGTTCGAAGCCAGCGTAATGCCAGAGACCGTTGGTTTCAGGTCACTCGGGAACACGGTCTTATCATAACAAGTGTGATCTTCAGAGGTGACAGTGGCCATTGCACTTATGCGACTAGGGAACAAGCCCACCGCTTTTTTCTCGCCGGTAGAAGGTTTGATGCGGAACAGGTGGTTACTGTTCACGTTACCTGAAACGTTTTGGTTCTTGGCGGCAACCAGCATTTGTCCGTTTTGATCCAGCGTCGCTGCGGCAACTAAATCAATAAAGTGGAAGGCTTTCAGGGTTTGTGCACCTGTGGTGGTATTAATCACGAAGGTGCGGCTATTGGTCACAAACAGCAGTTCACCGTCCTGAAACACAAAATCGCCCCAACTGGTAAAGCCGCCAAATTTCAAGTCGTCAGAAAAGTCAGCGATGTGCGTGGTCTCACCTGTGGTTGGGTTGACCTTGAAAATGGTTCTTGCGTCTGACGCATAAAGCTCACCAGAGTCTGGGTCAAATGCCATACGCATAATCTGCTTATTGACGGTTGGACCTGCGACATGCTGTCCTGTTGCCGGATCCATATACGCCAATTGATAGCTTTCGATGCGGTTAGCGTGCAGGTCTAAGCTTTTTAGCTCTTCATCTGTGTAGGTTCCTTCAGGAATATCCACATAGTAAGACGTTGGCTGAGGTGCGCTGGCGTAATACAGACGATCAGTGACGCGATCGTATGACATGCTGGAAGCACTGAAGTGTGCACGGGAATGGAAAATCGAACGATCAACCGCATCAGCGAAGTATCGGGACGACATTTGCTTGGCTTCCTTCACATCAAGCAACATGCCTGCGTGTCCGCGACCTGCATTCATAGAGTAAACGTTACCGGCACAGTTGGCGAATGCCTGCAATGAAGTCAATGTTCCAGTAATGATTACAGCAGTGAGAAGTGATTTTTTTATTTTTGTCATATTTGTAATCCATGGGTGGTTTGTAAATCTATGCATCCTGATTAGCTATATCAGGATGGTCGATTAATTTTTGTGTTCTCGCTTATGAAACAGTAGCGATAAGAAGAGTGTATTGAAATGTTCCAACGAAATGTTGATGAAAGATGATAAGCGTATTTTTTTAATAAATTATTAGGAAATAAATACGTGTTATTTGGTGGGTCGATTAAGAAAGTAGTGCGGGCAATCTCAATAGAAATGATTTTACTGGTAAAAAAGAATGAATAATGGGTGAATTAGAGATTCTTCTTGAAATGAACTTGTATGTCTGAATTTATTAGCATCGCTGTTTGATAATTTGGTTGAGTATCAGCATGTGAGACTACATTCCTCAGAATGTTGAATTAAAAAAGGTGAACACGCAGCTCACCTTTTTATGTTTTCTCAAACATATCTATCGGCTACAGCAGTTTTTACTTTTTTGCTTTGCTCGATACATGGCTTCATCTGCATGCCGGATTAAGGAAGTGGTATCTTCAGCATCGTCTGGGCACACTGCAATTCCAAGGCTCAGCGTCACCGGGATGGTTGCACTGACCAGTTTTAGTCCGGTTTCAATAGATACGACCAACTTTTCGGCGATCTCCATGGCTTCGTCTGCTTCGCGAAGATTGGTGAACAGCAGTACAAATTCATCACCACCAATTCGGGCAACAAAGTCACCATCACGCAATGCTTCCTGAAAAATACGAGCGGCGGCTTTAAGCACTTCATCGCCAATATGGTGACCCAAGGTGTCATTGACGGTTTTGAAGTTATCAAGATCAGCGAACATAACTGCAAACGGGAAATGCTCTTTGCTGTAGCTTTTTGTCATGTCTTGCAGACGATCTGTAATGAGCTGCCGAGTTGGAAGTCCTGTTAACATGTCGTGGTGCGCCATGTAAGTCAGCTCTTTTTGTAGCTTATCTTTTTCAATGGCATTGCTTTTAAATACCTCCAGCGCTTTGGCCATATGGCCGACTTCATCTTTCCGCTCTGATACAGAAATGTTGATGTCCAATTCATTGTTAGCAATACGGTTCATCATTGATGACATGGCAGCGATCGGCTTTGCAATGTCTGAAGCAAGAAAATATCCGACGATAAAAATAACGACGGTTCCTGCCAGCACTGAAAAGGCTAACGCACTGACAAAAACGCGAAGAGGGCTCAATATTTCGTCTCGCTCTATTTCAGCGATGATTGCCCAATGCAGCGACATAAAGTCAAAAGGCGCGAAGGCAGTGAGTACTTCCATCCCTCTGTAATCTTGCTCAAACTGAACGCCAGAAACGCCACTGAGTGCTTTCACAGCAGACTCGGTATGAACAGAGGCTTCCAGAATACTTTCTCCATCAAGAAATCGGGAATTGCTTCGCATCAGCTCATCAGAACCAATCAGAATGGTTTCACCGGTCTCCCCCATACCTGCGCTGATTTGCATGACACTGTTGATATATTTAATTGGCATTTCGAAGATGAGGACGCCTATGTATTCCTCACCGTTTTTGTGTATGGGTGTAGCGAAAAAGGCTTCAGGTTGATTGAAGCTGGGCTCATATCTTTCGAAATCAGTTAGGTAGGCATTACCCACTGAAGGGTTTTTATTGACCATGGTAAATGCCCGGGCCAAGTGAGTGTCTTTCCATTTGCCATTGAGAAGATTAGTGGCAAAGTCATCTTCTTTTTTGACGGTATAAAGGATATTGCCCGTTTTATCGACGAGGAAAATATCAAAGTATCCATGCTCAGCGGCTAGATTACGGAAGAAAGGGTGATATTTTTTATGGGCTTGGCTATATGCAGAACCATCTTCGGCATTCAGCAAAGCTTCTTTCTGGCCGACATCGAATGGGTTATCAGTAATATAAAGTGATTGAAGAGTTGATTGCTGATGAGGACCTAAATCTGCCCATGCCTCAGAGATTTCAATCACTGCATCTCTCGTCTGAGGAGAGCGAGCGTGAATAAAGAGATCTCGCTTTACCGTATCAAAGTACTGAAGTAGCGATTCCTTTCTTGAATCGAGCAATGCAACAAGTTTTGACTCCGCAGAGAGGATGAGCTGTTCTGCGGCGAACTTGTAACTCATTATTCCTGTTGTAATTGAAGATAAAAGCGCGAAAGAAATAATTACCAGTGGCAGCTTTCTTGTGATTTTGACGTTTTCTAACATTTGACCTCCCCAAGCCCTTTGAAAAGTATAGGAAGTGAGTCGTCAAACGAGAGGTTGTTTATGCGGTGTTATTCATGTTTTGACAAGCTAGCAGTACAGTTAGCGTGAACGGACTCAGTTTTGCCCGCCTTGTATTGTCACAATCATTCTTCGTGTACCACCGTGGTCTCGATGCTCGCCCAGATAAATACCCTGCCAGGTTCCTAATGCCAATCTGCCGTTGCTGATTGGAATCATGACACTTGCGCCCAAGAGCGATGCCTTGATGTGCGCTGGCATATCGTCGTCGCCCTCGTAGGTGTGCTGATAGTAAGGTGCGCGCTCTGGCACGAACTGGTTAAAGTGCGCTTCCATGTCGCTTCTCACCGTTGGGTCAGCGTTTTCATTGAGTGTCAGACTGGCCGAAGTGTGTTGAATAAACAGGTTCACCAAGCCGACATCCAGGCTGCGAATTTCCGGTATTTGCTTTACCACTTCGTCGGTGATCAGGTGGAAGCCTCTTGCGCGGGGACGTAGGCTAATTGTTTTTTGTGTCCACATTTAAAACAACCTGCTTTAAAAATTTTGGGTAGAGTGCGTGACGCTGCGAGTTCAAGTTGGTTAATCGGTCGTCACTGACCTAGCGCAACATTGCAGCAAATTTTTCGTGGCAAACTGTCACGCCCTTGGTGCCTGTAATCTAGTGGCGATATTTGAATGCGGCTAAAAGTATACAGGACTTGGAGTTGATGTCGGTGACATCTTGTACTCAGGTACCCTGAAACCTACACCTTCAGGAAGTTTGGGTATACCATTATGCGATTCTGGAGGCTGCCCCGAAACAAGGCGGCCTACCTCTGTAACGTGGGAAGGCAGTGCCCGCGATAACAGACTCTGTCTACAAAGGAACAATGATTATGTTGAAGTCCATCAATCCGACGCAAACCGCAGCGTGGAAAGCGCTGACGGCTCACTTTGAAGATGCGCAGGATTTGACCCTCACCTCGCTTTTCGCCAACGATCCGAACCGTTTCGATAAGTTCTCTGTGCAATTCGGCAATGACATCCTACTGGACTATTCAAAGAACCTGATCAGCGAGCAAACGCTGGACAAACTGTTCGCATTGGCTGATGAAACGGAAGTAAAAGGCGCTATCGAAGCGATGTTCCGTGGTGACAAGATCAACCACACTGAAGGCCGCTCAGTGCTGCACGTTGCCCTGCGTAACCGCAGCAACACGCCAGTGATGGTCGATGGCGAAGACGTGATGCCTGCAGTTAACGCTGTGCTGGAGAAAATGAAAGGTTTTTCCGAGCGTCTTATCAGTGGCGAGTGGAAAGGTTACACCGGCAAAGAAATCACTGACATCGTGAACATCGGTATCGGCGGCTCTGATCTGGGTCCTTACATGGTGAGCGAAGCGCTGGCTGCTTACAAAACACGTTTGAACCTGCACTTCGTTTCTAACGTTGACGGTACACACGTTGCGGAGACCTTGAAAAATCTGAATCCAGAAACAACCCTGTTCCTGATTGCATCAAAAACTTTCACGACGCAAGAAACCATGACCAATGCTCTGTCTGCGCGTGATTGGTTCCTGGCATCAGCAGAAGATCAGGCGCACGTAGCGAAACACTTCGCTGCGTTGTCTACCAACGCACAAGCCGTTGCTGAGTTTGGCATCGATACCGACAACATGTTCGAGTTCTGGGACTGGGTGGGTGGCCGTTACTCACTCTGGTCTGCGATTGGTCTGTCAATCTGTCTGGCCATTGGCTACGACAACTTTATTGAGTTGCTGGCTGGCGCGCATGACATGGATAAACACTTCCAAAGCTCGCCGTTTACTGAAAACCTGCCTGTGCTGCTGGCACTGATTGGTCTTTGGTACAACAACTTCCACGGCGCGGAATCAGAAGCGATTCTGCCTTATGACCAGTACCTGCACCGCTTTGCGGCGTACTTCCAGCAAGGCAACATGGAATCAAACGGTAAGTATGTGGACCGTGACGGCAAGCCTGTTGATTACCAGACCGGCCCAATCATTTGGGGCGAGCCAGGTACCAATGGTCAGCACGCGTTCTACCAGCTTATCCACCAAGGCACCAAGCTGATCCCATGTGATTTCATTGCACCTGCAATCAGCCACAACCCGCTGAGCGATCACCATCCTAAATTGATGGCGAACTTCTTCGCGCAAACGGAAGCACTGGCATTCGGTAAAACCCGCGAGCAGGTAGAAGCAGAATTCGCAGCAGCGGGTAAATCGGCTGAGGAAGTGGCGGATCTGGTACCGTTCAAAGTATTTGAAGGTAATCGCCCAACCAACTCAATTCTGGTGAAGCAAATCACCCCTCGCAGCTTGGGTGCGCTCATCGCAATGTACGAGCACAAAATCTTCGTACAGGGCGTGATTTGGAACATCTACAGTTTCGACCAGTGGGGCGTAGAGCTGGGTAAACAGCTGGCGAACCAAATCCTGCCAGAACTGGCGGATCAGGATGAAGTGACCAGCCATGACAGCTCAACCAATGGTCTGATCAACGCGTTCAAACAGTGGCGTGCATAATACCAATCGTAGTAAATATCTGCTCATCCTAGCTTGTTAAAATGCTCGATAACTGCGTTGAAAAATTTAATCGTAGAATAACTACTTATCGAAATTTTCCGCCTTGTTCTCGAGCATTTTCCCTGCGCTATTTCTGATCACCTATCCACTGTGATTGGTATAACCGCTGAAGTTTGAATGTCAGAAACAAAAACGCCGCATCAATGATGCGGCATTTTTTTATAGCGGGATTTTCGGTTTAGTCGAAGCAAATTTCGATATAGGCACGGCCAAATTCGGAATCGAACGGCATGATGATGATCTGACCTTCACTCTTATGGGTGATGGTATGTTCACGGCCAGACACCACAATCGGGGTCGCCATATCAAAATCGAAGCCTTTTTCCGCCAGCAGGCGTTTTGCTCCACCGGTCACCATGTTGGTGATTTCGCCCACCATATCAGTGACATCCGCATCAATAGAAGTGGGTCTTTCGCCCAGCATGCGGCTCATGATTTCCAGCGCCAGTTCTTCTTCAAAGGTCACAGAGAAAGAGCCTTTGGTCTTTGGACCGACCATGCCAATAAGACCGGATACATCGCCCTTGGCGACTTCAGATTTCTTGAGCTGAGGTTTTTTGGGCGTAATTTCCAGCTGCGCCATGGTGGTCAGCACGTTCACCAACGAAGACAAAAAAGGGTTTACAAATTCAGCGCGCATAATAGTTATTTACCGTCCTACTGCATTTTCTGTGTCGCCACCTGGCAGGCGTGACAGGTTCCATGTGTTTCAACTACGTGATGACTCACTGCAAAGTTAACCTGATTGGCTTTTTGCTGAAGAGCTGTCGACAGTGTGTCAGTGTGACACTCTTCGACTGTGCCACAAGAGTTACAAATCAATAGCTGTGAACAATGTTGCTCATGTCCGGGCAAGCAGCAAGCAATAAAGCTATTTGTTGACTCCACTTTGTGCACAAAGCCCTGAGAAAGCAAAAAATCGAGCGCCCGGTAAACCGTCGGTGGTTTGGCTTGCGGCTCTGTTTCCCGCAATACGTCCAGCAAATCATAGGCGCTAATCGCCCTTTTACTCTGAACGATAATCTCATATACCCGTTCGCGCTGTGCTGTCAGACGGACACCGCGCTGCTCACAAAGCGATTGAGCTCGGGCAATTAATTGTGAAAGATTGGCCATAAGACCTCAAAAATCAGGCTGAGGAAAACATTCTATCACAGCCAACAAATCACGCACCCGCCAAGCCGTGACCGGCGTTCGCCTTTAGATAATTGTAGATGATACTTCAGCGCGGAAAGGGTACAACGCCTAGGGTTTGAGCGTGCTTTTCACTGTTTTGTTTTAATCGAGAGTATGTTCCCGGCAAATCAGCTCCCTTCCTGCGGCATCCAGCGTTTCCTTGGTCAACTCGCAGAAGAACTTACCATCGGCAATGGGTTGATGGAATTTGCAGGTTTTACAAAGCCCAAAGCTGGCACTATTGGTGGCTTTTTGCATGCTACGTAGCAGGGTCTCGAGTTGCTCCCTCAGTGCGTGTTGACCTTCGCCTAACTGCTCCAATCCATTTTTCAGCACGGTGGGAGGAATCGCGCTTTTCGCGACCTCTTCGCCTTTTTCCGTTAACACCAGATGGGTGACACGTCGATCAACCGGATCTTTCTCTTTGGTTAGGAAACCTTTTGAAGCCAGAAGGGTGATGGACTGAGAGGTTGTGCCTTTGGTGATCCCCAGAAACTCAGTAACAGCAGCTGGTGTGTCACTGAATTTGTTGCAGCGGGAGAGGTAATACAGCACTTCTAGGTGCACAGGGTGCAAGCCATGCTCCACGCCAACCAAGCGCACTTCATTGCGATAGAGGGTAGTAATGCGTTCGAGAATGTCACTCAAAGGGTCAATGTGGCTCATTCGTTTTCTCTGCAAAAAGGTTTTTTGTCGAAACTATATTGACAAGTCTAGCAGGATCTTTATTCTGAATAAAGTTTCGATGCGAAACCAAAATTCAAAATACAAGGAGTTCATGATGAGAAAGACATCTCTTGCTTTAGCCCTTTTGGGGGCTATCAGCTCGGTACAAGCACATACCAGCGCCCATGAGGGGCATATCGTCAGCGCTAAGAACGGTTCGATTTCCCCGACATTCGATATTGTTCACGCCAAAGTGGTGAAAAATGGCGGCTCCCTGACGTTCCAAACAGAAGTAGCCGCTGACATAGGTGAGGAAAAGCCGACAGCAGTTGGCAAGCTCGCGGGTTCATCGGTTTATAGCTACGTTTGGCCAACCTCGCTAAACTCGGCAGACATTGGCTTTGATGAAGGCAAAGGCATTGTGGCGCTCGCGGTTACTGCGCACCCTGATTTTGACGACACCCCGCGTTACGACGAGAACAAGGACGGCGACAAAGCCAACGATGGTAATGAATGGCACTCGCACTGGGTGGTGTTAACCGAAGACAAAGCCTGTCCGGCGGGGCTGAAAGTCCGCGACATTCCAGAAGGAGCCACACCCAAAGTGCCTGTGACCTGGCCGGAGCTTCCAATCTATATCGACAGTCCTGGCTATGAACCACGCTTTACCAGCACAGAACTCACGGTGGAAGTGCCAGTTAAAGACATTGGTTTTAAAGACGACTTCAACTTTGATGCCGTGACGTCAGTGCTTAAAGTGAATGCGAGTGTGCACAACCCGCTGCTTTGCGTGACCGCCGTTGATGATATTGCCTCTGGCGATCTGTCGCTGCCCGGTTTCACCAAATAAGAAGGAGTGTGCGAATGGCGATTCATGTTTATGACACCTACGCGACCTCATCTTCCGGGAAAATCCTGCATTTTGATGTGTTGCTTCGGGAGAAAAGCGACGAGTTAGCGGTGAAATATGCCAAAGCTTGGCTGGCTGAGATTGGCGAAGCGGATGCCACTGTAAAATCTGGCAACTGTGCGTTTTGCCACACCACCGCTGACTTGCCTGAGTTTGATAGTGAGATAAACGAAAAAGGATATGCGATATACAAATTGGAAGGATGCCCTGTGTGACGATGGGTAAATCTTCAGAAAATGAAGGGCATAGCCGCGGGCTATGCCCTTTGTGTTTCCGGTGTCAGAATGTATGTGAAAGCACTGCACCTTCACGACTTGGGCAAACGCCCGAGTTAGGGTAGAATCCGCACACTTTTTTATCAGGTACTGTATGAGACAGTGCCTTTGCGTGACCAAGTGCAATGAGGTTTATCCATGCTGAACGAAACAACTGACATCCAAAACTCATCATCAGGCGTTGTGTCTGAGGGTGTGTCCTACCCGTCAGCGCGCTTCAGTGTGGCTCCGATGCTTGATTGGACTGACCGTCATTGCCGCTACTTCCACCGTATTCTGTCTAAGAACGCTTTGCTTTACACCGAGATGGTCACCACGGGTGCGATCATTCACGGTAAAGGTGACTTTCTGGCGTTTAACGAAGAAGAGCATCCTGTCGCGCTGCAATTGGGTGGTTCAAACCCTGCTGATCTGGCGACTTGTGCCAAACTGGCGGTTGAACGCGGCTACGATGAAATTAACCTTAACGTGGGTTGCCCGTCTGATCGCGTTCAAAATGGTCGTTTCGGTGCTTGTCTGATGGGCGAAGCGGAACTGGTCGCGCAGTGTGTATCGGCAATGAAAGAAGTGGTCGATATTCCGGTGACCGTAAAAACCCGTATCGGTATCGACGATCAGGACAGCTATGAGTTTCTGGTCGATTTCGTGCGCACCGTGAGCGAGAAAGGCAGCTGCGATAACTTCACCATTCACGCCCGTAAAGCGTGGCTTTCTGGCCTGAGCCCGAAAGAGAACCGTGAAATTCCGCCACTGGATTACCCACGTGTTTACCAACTGAAGAAAGACTTCCCGCACCTGACCATGGCGATCAATGGTGGTATTAAATCGCTGGAAGAAGCGGAAGAGCATCTGAAGTATCTGGATGGCGTCATGATTGGCCGTGAGGCTTACCAAAGTCCTTACATGCTGGCAGAAGTGGATAACCGCCTTTTTGGTAGCGATGCGCCAATCATCAAGCGCAGCGACGCTGTGAAAGCCATGTTCCCTTATATTGAAGCGGAACTAAGTAAGGGCACTTATCTGAATCACATCAGCCGTCACATGCTGGGCCTGTTCCAAAACATGCCGGGTGCACGTCAATGGCGTCGATATATCAGTGAAAACGCGCACAAACCGGGTTCAGGCGTTGAAGTGCTGGAAGCCGCACTGGCGAAAATCCCTGCGCATCTGGATGTGTAAATTAGTCTGGTTAAATTTGACACAATAGTCGGTAAAATTTACCAAGAATAAACGAAGCGCCGCAGTCAAACTGCGGCGCTTTTTCTTTATCTATCTGTTTTAAAAGGGATTGATAAAGTTGGCCTACTTCGTGCAATACCTAATACAGTCACTGACCTTAGGAGGGTATGATGATCGAGTTTCTGTTTATTGTTGGTTTTACGATTGCACTGTTAGCAACGGGTATCAGCTTTCTGGGCATTGTCGCTGCCATGGCGGTGGGATTTATCGTGATGGCACTGGCAGGCATGATTGGCTTGGTATTCAAAATGCTGCCATGGATTTTGCTGGCTGCGGTGATTGTCTGGTTGCTCAAAGGCCGCGATAAAACAGCCACCCAAGCGCGTGATTACTGCTATAAACGCTCACGTCGCTACCACCGAGCGCGCCGTTATTAAGCGGCGCTACCATTGAATCGGGCTATGATTAAGGCAAAAGGTTTCGCATAAAAATCCGGCAGATTATGCGGAATCTTTGTCTTGGTTTTGCTATAGTGCTCGCAAACCATAAACTCAAAAAATGTAAGGCGGAGCCCTTTCAATGAAAAAACTAAACCTTTCTCTGGCTGCACTGGCAGTGGCTGGTGCATTCGCAATGCCTGCACAGGCAGCAGTGCTTTTAGGGGCTAAAGTTGGCGCAGATGCATGGTATGCAGATGCGAAAGTCAACGACGTTCGTGCCGACGATGCAAGCGTTCAGCCTTCTTACTACGCCGCTTTCGAACACTTCATCCCACTGGTGCCAAACGCGAAAATCCGTTACACCGGCGTGGAGTCTGCAAAGTTTGACGTGGACTTCACCCAGTACGATCTGATTGCGTACTACGAAATTCTGGATAACGACCTGATCTCTTTTGATATCGGTCTGAACCTACAGAAATTCGACGGTCGCTTCACTGGTCGTAGCTTCGATGAGTGGCAGCCAGCGGTTTACTCAGATGTGCGTCTGGGCATTCCAGCAACCCCAGTTTCTCTGTTTGGTACCTTCAGCTTTGGTAGCTACGACGACACCAGCACTGTTGATGCAGAAGCGGGTGTGTTGTTCACTCTGGGTCTGGTTGCCGCAGACCTGAACTTCAAAGCGGGTTACCGTGTTCAGGACTACGACTTCAACTACTTCGGTGCGAACGACGGTAAGTTCTACAACGACGGTTTCTTCGGTGGCGTAGAGTTCAACTTCTAAGCACTGAAAGCGTTGAAAAAACCGCGCAAAGGCGCGGTTTTTTGTGTCTGTAGTCTCGTGAAAGTTGCTTGTTCGCTTATGGTTTTCCGCCAGGTTTGCCCTGTTCTTTCACGGGTTGGAAACCCACGACGGCGAGAATCGCAAACGCCAGTGTACAGCCGGAGACCACAAGCAGGGCGGTGATATTCAACTGCTGATACAGCGCAAACCGGATGAGCTCCACGCCAAAGGTAAAGGGGTTAAAGCGACAGATTTCATACAGCCAGAGACTCGCTTCCTGCATTTTCCAAAGCGGATACAGCGCCGAAGAAAGGAAAAACATCGGGAAGATGACAAAGTTCATCACCCCGGCAAAATTCTCCAGTTGTTTGATGCGCGAAGCGATAACAATGCCCAGTGCACTGAGCATCAGAGCGACGAGGAAAAGGGCGGGGATCACCAGCACATAACCCATGGGCTCCAGCGGTCTATCGTACAATGCAGCGATCACAAGAAAGGCACCGACCTGAAGCACACTCACCAAAGCACTGGCTATTTGTTTGGAAAGCAGCAAAAAAGGGCGCGGCAGTGGGCTGGTCAATAGCACCTTGATGCTTCCCATTTCCCGGTCATAGACAATCGACAGTGAGCTTTGCATGCCATTGAACAGCAAAATCATGGCGCAAAGACCGGGCAGGATATATTCCTCGTAATTGATGTAGGTGGCGTAGGGTTCCATGATGGCAATGCCAAGCGCTGCCCTGAAACCTGCTGCAAACACCACGAGCCACAGAAGTGGCCTGACGAGGCTGGCTGCAAACCTTGCCCGTTGGGAGAAAAAACGCAGCCATTCGCGATAGCAAATCCCGATAAACGCATACCAATAGCTCATCGGCCGTCCCCCTCGTTATCTGCGGTCAGGGTGGCGAAGACTTTCGCAAGTGTCGGATGCTGGTGCAAGGCTCTAAGTTCACTGGCCTTGTTGTGTGCTCGTAAGGTGCCGCGATGCAGGATCAACACATCATCATGGTCGTCGACTTCTTCAATCAAATGGGTCGCCCAAAGAACACATAATGGCTGCTGCTCGCAAAGGCTTCTTACTGCGTCAGAAAGGGATGCCCGCGCTTTCGGATCAAGCCCGCTGGTGGGCTCATCCAACAACAGAATAGAGGGTGAATGCATTAATGAACGGACAAGTTCTGTGCGACGCCGATGCCCGCCATTTAAGGTGCGGACTTTATCGTTCAGACGATCGGTAAGGGAAAAATGCGCCAACAGAGGCGCTGCTTTTTCGAGGCTCTGTTTTTTGCTGTAGCCATGCAGGGCGCCGTAATAACTGAGGTTTTGCCCTACGGTCAAATCAAGGTCCAGAGTGCTTTGCTGGAACACCATGCCGAGCTTCGCCATGGTCTGGCGAGATGGCGTTTCTCCCAGTAAAGTGATTTCGCCCTGTTGGATAGGCGTTAAACGGGTGAGTAAGGAAAACAGGGTGCTTTTCCCGGCACCATTCGGGCCAAGAAGCATGTGGAGGCCGCGCCCCAGCACAAGGGAGAGATCGCTCAGGGCGCAGCGCGAACCATAGTGGTGAGACAAACCGGAAACTTCAATCATGTCAGGTGTCTCACCTCTCCTTATTCCGCTTGACCAACAGCCACTCCCCAAGGATAGCGACCGACTTTTACGGTTTTCACCACTTTGCGGTTCGGAACGTCAATGATCGACACATCGCCGCTCACGCCATTGGTCGCCAGCAATTTATCCTGTTCGCCATTGAAGGCCATTTGCCATACACGGCGACCCACCAAAAGATAATCTTCCACTTCCAAGGTATCAGTATTAACCACGGCAACATGGTTTGCTGGTCCCAATGCGACAAATGCGGTTTTGCCATCTGCTGTGATTTTCACACCGACCGGCTGCACTTTGTCTTTGTGGACGCCTTTGGGCGCAAAGCCGATTT
Source organism: Grimontia sp. SpTr1 (assembly GCF_947387585.1). NCBI lineage: Bacteria > Pseudomonadati > Pseudomonadota > Gammaproteobacteria > Vibrionales > Vibrionaceae > Grimontia > Grimontia sp. SpTr1. Next base: position 196,042 of record NZ_CANDOD010000006.1, on the reverse strand, counting down.
TCTTGATGATTTCTTTGGTGTCGGTGTCGATCACCGCTACCGTGCCACCAATTTCAGCGCTTACCCAAAGTTGCTCACCGTCTGGGGTAAATTCGGCGTAACGCGGGCGGGCATCAACCAAAGTGTTATGTACCATCTGGTTAGATTCGGTATCAATCCAGTGCGCCATGTTGGAGGTTTCAGAGGTGATGATGGCGATTTTTCCATCCGGGCTCACCGCGACACCTTCCGGCTCAACACCCACTTCCACTTGCGCAACCACGCTGCTGGTTGGAATGTCGACCACGGTCATCAGTGCATCATCTTCGTTGGCAATGTAAAGGCGTTTGCCATCCGGGTGTAGGGCAAACAGCTCAGGATCGTCGCCAGAAGGGAGATCGCCAACAATGGTGTTGGTGGCAAGATCGAGAATTTGTACGGTGTCGGACTCACTGGCACAGATAAACAGTTTGGTGCCGTCTTTACTGAGTTCCACGCCGCGGGGACGATCTCCCACCTCAATGGTGTCAATCACTTCCATTGTGTTCATGTCTATCACACTGACGGTGTCATCCTTTTCGTTTGCCACATAAGCCACCTCCTTTGCCAAAACGGGAGTGGCTAACAGCACCGAGAAGACCACGGCGAGAATCGATTTCGAATATTTCATTGTGATGTCCTTATTGTTAGCTGTCGTTCGATGAAACAGAGTTAAAACTGGCGGCACTGGCTTTGCGCTTCATCGATACCGAGCGAATCAAGCTCATTTCTGGGATGAAGGAAACCCTCGAATGGTGCGCTGGCCACCAGCGCTTGCGAGTCAAACAAAGGCACGGTTTGACGGAGTTGACCATTCCATGGCCGGTAGGTCAGCTTCCGACCCTTATAGGCCGCAAGCTGGAATTTGTCGCTCATGATGAAAGGCAAAACAGTTTCCACGTCGCCTTTGTTGAGTACGGTCACCGCTTCATTGATGGAACGAACTGCCACCCAAGCGGCGTAGTCTTTGGCTGTCATAGGGCGGTCGAATTGCTTGGTAAAGCGGTTCTGAAGCTGAATGGCACCCCATTGCTCGATGACATAATGCCAGCCATCTGCGCGTAAACCGTGGGTGCCGACAACCGGGCGGGGCAACCAGGTGTTGTAAGGCAGGTGCTGACCGAACAGATTGCTTTCATCAATCACCCAGACCAAGTCGTAATCACGGGCTTGCGTAAAGAGGGGAAGTTCTGCCGATGCAGTGCGGCGAAGGTCGGTATCAAAATTCCAGACCTTTTCTTCAATGACCTTTTGGTTGAATTTCTTCAGGGCTTGTTTGGTCGCCGTCAGGAAGGCGTTGTCTTCGGCAGTGGTGCCTGATACCAAAAAGACATCATTCAGGCGTCGTACACGCATCCACTGTCCCAGTGCATCAGCACGCATGGTGTAACTGAGCGCGGTATGCAGGGTGTTAGGCAGGCAAACATCGCGTCTCAATGCATCGTCCTGATTACCGATATTAAACAGCAGCGCATCTTCTGGCAGTGTTTTACGGAGCGCTTGCAGAGAAGGTGTGTCGAGATCAGCAAGGAAGTATCGCACCCCTTCGTCATACCAAGTCTTCGCGGTGGTATTGAGCGCCGTGGTATCGTCATTGGTTTCCGTGCGAAATACGTACTTTTGCCCCAGAAATTTCCCGGTGCCATTGGCATCGCCCACAGAGAGCTCTGCCCCCGCTTCCCCGTTATTTTCCGGCTCTGCAAGGTACGCAGGAACAGCGGTCGTGGTTTCTATCGGCTGCCTTAACATGCCGATTTCTACATTGACGACGGCGTGCGACGAGACGGAATAAAATATCAGCGCTGCCCACAACAAGGCGGCGTAATTGATTGTTTTTTTGTGGTTTGACGCTTTTTCCATAGCGAATGCTGCTCCGTAAGTGCCTACGGTTTTACTGTATGCAGCGGTGGCATATTTGCCAAAAGCAAGGACGAGATTTTCTGAAAATTCATCCCAAAGAATGAGGAATATCCCCGCTTTTGTACCATGTCCCCAAACTCTCGCCGCTCCTACACTTTTTCCAACGCTGACCAATTAAGGAGTCGAGAGACATGGAAAAGGTTGAACGCAACATTTGTATTTTCACGGCGGTGGCACTGGTTTCTGTGCTGAGTACCCAACTGGCATTCGCCCATGGTGATGTCACCCCACAATCCATTGATACCTCCACCATTCCCACGCTTGGACAAGAGTGGTCTGAGACCAACCCTTACCGTGAACTCGATGGTGATGTGAGGGTGGAAATCGAGCGTCTTGGCGCGTCGGCCTACAACCAGAACTGCGCACGATGCCATGGTCTTGAAGGTATTTCAGGTGGTATCGCGCCGGATTTACGCATGCTTGCACCGGACTATGACGGTGACGAGTGGTATGTCTACCGGGTGCAAAATGGGGCGGTTCGTAACGGCGCGGTTTACATGCCGAAAATGACCGAACACCTCAACCAGGAAGCACTGTGGGCGATCCGCACCTGGCTGGAATCTGTGGCGCCGGATAACGGTTAACAGGAGGGCGACGGGATGAAGTTGGTCACTGTCATTCGGACACTTTGCTTGCTGCTGTGCATGGCGCTGACTGCGCCATCCCACGCGCTTTCCTATGACGATATTCAAGCCCGTGGCGTGATTGCCATTGCGGTCTACAACGATTTCCCGCCGTACTCGTTCAAGGATGAGAATGGAAATCCGGCGGGCATTGATGTGGAGCTTGCTAAAGCACTCGCTAAGGGGCTGGATGTCGAACTCGACCTTCGCTGGATGACGCCAGACGAAACGGTCGAAGATGACATGCGCAATTACCTTTGGAAGGGGATGAATCTGACCAGCGAAGACGGCCAGCGGGTGAAAGCCGACGTCATGTTGCGAGTGCCGTATGACCGCGAATTCGCCATGAAGCGTGACGATATCGGTCATCCCGCGCATGAACTGGTACATATGTTCGCGCCATATCAGCAAGAGCGTTGGTTGATGGCTTACGATGCGGCCAAGCTCGACAGACCACAAACTGCCGCCCGTTTTATGTATCACCCGGTGGGCGTTGAAGTGGATACGGTGCCTCAGTTCTTCGTGACCACTGCCTATGGGGGGCGTTTCCGCGAAAAAAGTCGCACTTATCCCTCTACACCTGACGCGTTTCAAGCGCTCAACGATGGCGACGTTTCTATCGTCATGGGCACCGCTTCGCAGCTGGAATGGCTGCATCACAACAACAAAAAGCCGCAAGCCAACGAGCAACTCACCGAACTTGCGTTCCCACTTCTGGGGCGCAGCGAATGGGAACTCGGCATTGCTGTGCATTCGAACTACCGTCAATTGGCCTACGCACTGGAAGACATAGTGATGACCCATATCAACAACGGCGACTTTGTCCGCTGGGGGGAACGATTCGGGGTGGATTACCAACTCCCTGAACGTTTCCGTCCTAAGCCTGATGTCGCCGATGAAGGGGCTATCGCACAAACACCGTAATTCCAAACAGCCTGTTATCTCTCGCGAACCGAACTCTCCCTCATGGCGATGCGGGGGCAGGACAGGCACGACTAAAACGACAGAGCTTGCTTACCCAAGCATTCAGCCAACAATGAGGTATCCCTATGACAATTAAGTCATTTAAACGTTGCGGACTCTATGCCGCACTCTCGCTCGCGATGACGGCTTCGCCCGTTTACGCGGGTGTCACGGACAAAGACATCCTCGCCGATCAGGAGACCACAGAGGACGTGGTGACTTATGGTCTTGGGCTTCGTGGTCAGCGCTACAGCCCGATGGACACCATCAACCGTGAGACCGTCAAAGAAATCCGTCCTGTGTGGGCCTTCTCTCTCGGTGGGGAAAAACAGCGTGGTCAGGAAAGCCAGCCCATGGTGAAAGATGGCGTTATGTACATCACAGGTTCCTATTCCCGTGTGTTCGCGATTGATGCGAAAACTGGCGAAGAGCTGTGGCAATACGATGCGCGCCTGCCGGATGGCATCATGCCCTGTTGCGACGTGATTAACCGTGGTGTCGCGCTTTACGATGATTTGGTTATCTTCGGTACGTTGGACGCCAAGCTTGTGGCGCTGGATGCGAAAACCGGTAAAACCCGCTGGAAAAAAACCGTTGATAATTATCAGGATGGCTACTCCATTACTGCGGCACCGATTGTGGTGAAAGGCAAAGTGATCACCGGTGTATCAGGCGGTGAGTTTGGTATCGTTGGTAAGGTTAGAGCTTATGACGCAAAAACCGGTAAGTTGGTCTGGGAACGTCCAACGGTCGAGGGCCACATGGGCTACGTCTGGAAAGACGGTAAGAAAACTGAAAACGGGATCTCAGGCGGTGCGCCGGGGAAAACCTGGCCAGCAGACCTCTGGAAAAGCGGCGGCGCAGCACCTTGGCTAGGCGGTACTTATGATGCCGACACTGACCTTTTATTCTTCGGCACCGGTAACCCAGCGCCTTGGAACTCACACATGCGTCCGGGCGACAACCTTTTCTCTTCTTCACGTCTCGCGATCGACCCGGATGACGGCAAAATTGTCTGGCACTTTCAGACCACGCCGCATGATGGCTGGGACTTCGATGGTGTTAATGAACTGATTGCGTTCGACTACACCGAAAACGGTAAGAAAGTGAAAGCAGCGGCGACGGCCGACCGTAACGGCTTCTTCTATGTTCTGAACCGCACCAACGGTGATTTCATCCGCGGCTTCCCGTTTGTGAATGAAATCAGCTGGGCGACGGGGCTCGATGACAAAGGCCGTCCGCTTTATGTCAAAGACAACCGTCCGGGCAACCCATCTGGCGAGAAGCAGGGTAAAACAGTGGAAGCTGTGCCTTCCTTCCTCGGCGGTAAAAACTGGATGCCAATGGCATACAGCCCGGATACCGGCCTGTTCTATGTGCCTGCCAATGAATGGAAAATGGACATCTGGAATGAGCCTGTCGCCTACAAAAAAGGTGCGGCTTACCTCGGTGCGGGCTTTACCATCAGAACACTCAATGATGAGTATATTGGCGCACTGCGCGCCTACGATCCAAAAACCGGTGAACGCGTCTGGGAATACAAAAACTACGCGCCACTGTGGGGCGGTGTCATGACCACAGGCGGTGGTCTGGTGTTTACCGGGAACCCGGAAGGCTACTTGATGGCGTTCGATGACAAGACCGGTGAGCTGCTTTACAAGTTCAACACTGGCTCTGGCATCGTAGGTAGCCCTGTGACCTGGGAAATGGACGGTGAGCAGTATGTGTCCGTACTTTCCGGTTGGGGTGGTGCGGTACCGCTTTGGGGCGGTGATGTGGCCAAACGTGTGAAAGATTTCAACCAAGGTGGCATGGTCTGGACCTTTAAACTGCCAAAAAGCTAACTTGTTTATCTGATTGATAAACTTAAAGTAAAAATCAATAAGGCCGGGTTATTTCCGGCCTTGCTGCGTTTTGGTGCATAACAATCCGGCGGGGTATTGAATTTGTGACGGCCTCCTTTCCGGAAATCCTCAGATACTGAAGTGAAAGCAACATTATCCTCCTCTCTGTCTCCCTCCAAAGTATGAGATTTTGCCAACCAAGGGGCGATGGAGAGATTTGGTGGTCATTCCATACTGTTACTACAACAACGCCTGACTCCGTATCTTCGGTTCGTCAGGGAAGACACAGGGAATTTCGCCAAAAACAGGGGTGGATAATGATTTACGCAAAACCAAATACCGACGGAGCCGTCGTAAACTTTAAGGCGCGTTATGCAAACTACATCGGTGGCGATTGGATTCCGCCAGTCAAGGGACAGTACTTCACGGACACCTCGCCTTGTACAGGTGATCCCATCGCTGAAATCCCGCGCTCAACGTCAGAAGACATCGAGCTCGCGCTGGACGCCGCCCACTCGGCAAAAGCCTCTTGGGGTGCTACCTCGGTCACTGAGCGTGCCAACATCCTGCTTAAAATCGCCGACCGCATCGAAGCCAACCTCGAATATCTGGCCGTGGCAGAGACTTGGGAAAACGGCAAAGCAGTGCGCGAAACCCTTGCCGCTGACATTCCGCTTTGTGTCGACCATTTCCGCTACTTCGCCGGCGCGATTAGGGCGCAAGAGGGCTCTGCGGCTGAAATTGACTCCAATACCGTGGCCTACCATATCCATGAGCCACTTGGTGTAGTCGGTCAAATCATTCCATGGAACTTCCCACTGCTGATGGCGGCATGGAAACTGGCGCCGGCACTGGCTGCAGGTAACTGTATTGTTCTGAAACCTGCTGAGCAAACTCCAACCACCATTCTTCTATTGATGGAAATCATCGGCGATCTGCTGCCACCGGGCGTACTGAATGTCGTCAACGGTATGGGTCCAGAAGCCGGTCAGGCACTGGCTACCTCAGACCGCATTGCGAAAATTGCCTTCACCGGTTCAACCGCGATTGGTAACCATGTACTTCGCTGCGCCGCTGACAACCTGATCCCATCCACGGTTGAGCTGGGCGGTAAGTCGCCAAACATCTACTTCGAAGACGTGATGCAGCAGGAAGACGAGTTCATCAGCAAAGCCGTAGAAGGTTGTGTGCTGGCGTTCTTCAACCAAGGCGAAGTGTGTACTTGTCCTTCACGCCTTCTGGTTCAGGAAAGCATCTACGAAGAGTTTATTGCCAAAGTGATTGAGCGAGCGAAAGCCATCAAACACGGTAACCCGCTGGATACTGAAACTCAGGTGGGTGCGCAGGCTTCTAATGAGCAGTTCGAGAAAATCAAAGGTTACTTCGACATTGGCCGTGCGGAAGGTGCTGAAGTGTTGATTGGTGGTGACGCGGCTGACTTCGGTGGTGGTTACTACATCCAACCAACCATCCTGAAAGGCGAAAACCACATGCGTGTGTTCCAGGAAGAGATCTTCGGTCCGGTTGTGAGCGTGGTGACCTTCAAAGATGAAGCGGAAGCGCTGGCCATTGCCAACGACACAGAATACGGCTTAGGTGCCGGTCTGTGGACCCGCGACATCAACCGTGCTTATCGCGTTGGTCGCGCGATTGAAGCAGGTCGTGTCTGGACTAACTGTTACCACCTTTACCCAGCGCATGCTGCATTCGGTGGCTACAAGAAATCCGGTATCGGCCGTGAAACCCATAAGATGATGCTCGACCATTACCAGCAAACCAAGAACCTGCTGGTGAGCTACGACATCAACCCATTGGGTTTCTTCTAAGTCTTTGTTCTAAGTCCGTTTGTTCGATATCCGCTTGTCCGAAGGCAGTCAATCCTCCCGGTACTGCCTGAGGCGAGAGCTTTTTGCGGGGCATATGCCCCGTTTTTTTCTCTCCAAGCACACGAAGAATGAAGGTGTATCATGCGTTGGCGTAGTGCCCTGATACTGTGGCTGCTTCTCATGTTATTGCCCTTCCTCTCGATGGCTTCCCCTTGGCTGGAAGTGAGCGAGGAAGCAGCGTCATTGTTTCCCAGCGCAACCCGGATGAAAGCTTCGGAAGACGCGCTGCCTGTTACTGAGATCTACCAACTCGACCAACCCATCGGCTATGTGTTTGAAACCGATAACCTCACCAACTTTCCCGGTTTCTCTGGCGATACGATTAACCTGCGTGTAGGGCTTGATACCGAAGGGCGCATTGTGGGGCTGCTATTGCTCGGTCACCACGAACCGATTTTCCTGCACGGCCTTGGCGAAAAGCCGCTGATTGACTTCATCAGCCAATATCAGGGGTTGTCGTTGAAACAACAGGTGCTGGTGGGCAGCGACCAACAACGTATCGCGAGTGATGATATCGCCTACTTTGATGGTGTTACCAAGGCGACCGTGTCAGTGATGGTAGTGCATGACACCATCATCGCAGCGGCAAGGAAAGTGGCGCAGTCGCGGCTTTCCGGGTTCGGCTCAGCGACTCAGGCGATCTTGAATACGGAAAGCTATCGCCCGAAAACCCTAGAAGAACTGCGAAGCGAAGGCCTGCTGTTCCAATGGCAAATGAGGAGTGAAGAGGCTGAGGTTGCCCTTAACTCCTCACCGGGCAGAATTGCCGAGGCGAGAGAAGATAACGCAGACGAAGATGCGCCATTTTTGGATTTTACCTTTGCAGTTCTGAACCCCCCGCTGATAGGAAAAAATCTGCTGGGGGAGGAGGAATACGCCCGCGTTATGGCAACACTGGAGCCGGGTGAAGTGGCAGTGCTGGTGGGCTCTCGCGGTGGCTATCATCATGTGGCGGAAGACTTCGTGGCGGGCACCATTCCCCAGCGCCTGACTTTGAAGCAGGAAGCCAGCCCGCTCGCCCTTCGGGACGCGGATTTGTACCATGCACAACCTCCTGAGTTTTCCGTTGCGCTGACACCATTCGAACGCATCCATATTTTTATCTTTTCAGACCAAAGTGGCTTCGATCCTTCGCTTCCGATCACTGTTGGAATCAATGTTCAGGTGAAAAAGAATTTTCTGGAATCGGAAACAATCGCCGTTTCCACCGATTATTCACTCCCCAAATCGGTGCAAACCCCGGTTGAGCCTCCGGAGAAACCTTTGCCGCTGTGGCAACGTATCTGGCTGGATAGAACGATAGAAATCAGCGTGTTAACGGTATATCTGGTGTTGCTGACGGGGGCATTTGTATTCCAGCACAGGCTGGCCAAATTTGGCCAATACTTGACGCCAATAAGGTTGGTATCTCTCTGTTTTATCGTTCTTTTTATTGGCTTTTATACCCAGGGGCAATTGTCGGTGGTGAACATCTACACCTTGCTGTTATCGCTCTGGCAAGGGTTTGATATCCAAGTCTTTTTGCTCGATCCCATGCTGTTTATTCTCTGGAGTTACGTGTTTATCAGCCTTTTTCTATGGGGAAGGGGACTTTTCTGTGGCTGGCTATGCCCGTTTGGCGCCATGCAGGAGTTGGTTGCAGCGGTGGCTGAGAAGCTTCGTATCCGACAATGGAAGGTCGATGACGTGCTTCATAGCCGATTGATTTACCTGAAATATGGCGTGCTTTTGGGGCTGGTGGGAACGTCCTTTTACAGTCTTTCTTTAGCTGAAACCATGGCCGAAATTGAGCCCTTTAAAACGGCTGTTACCCTGATGTTTGAGCGCAGCGCCCCCTTTGTCATTTATGCGGTTTTACTGCTGCTGATCAGCGCCAAAATCCACAAGGCTTACTGTCGGTATTTGTGTCCTCTTGGAGCGGGTTTAGCAGTGCTTGGAAGGCTCAGGGTCTTCAGCTGGCTGACCCGAAGAAAAGAGTGTGGAAGTCCCTGTCGGCTTTGTGAAAAACACTGTGGGATCAACGCCATCCATAAAGATGGCGCGATAGATTACAACGAGTGTGTACAGTGTTTTGCCTGCCTGGCAATCATCAATGACAACACCCGTTGCGTGGCGGATAAATACGGCAAACGCAGACGTAAAACGAGGACGTCGGGCGAGGCGATTCCGGTTGCCATCTGTGACCCTTTGGAGGGCACTCAACAAGGCCCATCAGAGATATGAAATCAGTGTCTTAGATGAGAGAAATCATCACAAAGTAGGATTGGTAGATCCGGCACTTATGCATAGGCTAAATCAGGAGGCAAGTTGTGCCTCGAAGTATCGGTACAAGGAGCGACAGTATGTGGAAGAAACCAAGCTACACAGAACTCAGACTCGGTTTTGAAGTAACCCTTTACATCAGTAACCGCTAAGTAGCTGACAAACGGGATGCACCTTCGCTGATTCACAGAGGGGCATCCCGTTTTTAATTCCCTGCTGTTTGTCGACAGGATAGCAATCGACGAGGTGAATGGATGCAAATTGTTGTATTAGGTTCAGCCGCCGGAGGCGGATTTCCCCAGTGGAATTGTCATTGTCGTATGTGCCAGTCGGTGCGAAACGGTACCAGTCGCGCTGAGCCACGCACCCAATCTTCTATTGCTGTGAGCGATGATGGTGAACATTGGGTGGTGATTAATGCTTCCCCCGATATCCGTCAACAAATCAATGCATCGCCGCAACTCGCGAAAGCAGATGGAGCTAGAGGCTCTGCCATTAGCGCTGTGGTGGTCACAGATGCACAGATTGACCACACGACCGGATTGCTCATTCTTCGCGAAGGATTACCACTCGAGCTTTACTGCACCCCTGAAGTCGCAGAAGAGCTCAGTACCAGCTATCCGATTTTGTCGATGATGAAGCATTGGGAAGGGGGGTACCAAACCTGTACCGTCGATATCCATTCGCAGGAAGGCTGGCGAATTCCTTCTGTGCCGAATCTCGAATTCCATCCGATTTCCCTGTCATCCAATGCGCCGCCTTTTTCGCCTTACCGCAACCGCCCGCGCCCCGGAGACAACATTGGCCTCAAGATTGTCGATACCCGCACTGGTGCCACTCTCTTTTACGCACCCGGTCTGGGCGCGCCGGAAGATACTGTGCTGGCAGCCATGCGCGATGCCGATTGCGTGATGATGGACGGCACGCTCTGGACGGACGATGAAATGATCCGCGAAGGGCTTGGCACCTCTCTGGGTTCGGAAATGGGCCATCTTTCAGTCTCTGGCGACGACGGTATGTTGGCGCTAATGGAAGACTTTACTAAGCCACGCAAGGTGCTCATTCATATCAATAATACCAACCCCATTCTGGATCCTGATTCGCCGCAGCATCAGGCGGTGCTGGATGCCGGAGTGGAAATTGCCTTCGACGGCATGACGATTGAGATTTGATTCAGGGAGGCGCCATGGCACAGCCAATGACACGTGATGAATTCCAACAGGCACTGCTCGCCAAAGGGCAGTACTACCACATTCACCATCCCTTCCATCAAGCCATGTATGCGGGCAAGTGCACCAAAGCGCAAATCCGCGCCTGGGTAGCAAACCGCTTTTATTACCAGACCTCTATTCCGGTGAAGGACGCCGCCATTATGGCGAACTGCCGTGACCCGGAAATTCGTCGTGAATGGGTGCAGCGCATCCTCGATCACGACGGTCATAAGAGTCTGGATTGCAAATGGGGAGGAATCGAAGCCTGGTTGCGTTTGGCCGAGTCCGTTGGGCTGGATAGACAAGAAGTGCTCGATGAAAAATGGGTGTTGCCGGGCGTGCGTTTTGCGGTGGATGCATATGTGAATTTTGCCCGCCGAGCCACCTGGCAGGAGGCAGCCTGCTCATCACTGACCGAGCTGTTCGCACCGGAAATTCACCAGTCCCGTCTTGATTCTTGGCCGAATCACTATGCCTGGATTGACCCAGAAGGGCTGACCTATTTCCGTCAGCGTCTCAGTCAGGCCCGTCGTGATGTGGAGCATGGCTTGTCCATCACACTCGATCATTTCCAGACGGCCGAGCAACAGGCGCAGGCGCTGAATATTCTGCAATTTAAACTCGATATCCTTTGGTCGCTGCTCGATGCCATTAGCATGGCATACGAATTTGAGCGTCCACCTTATGTTGGCATTACCGACAAACCTGTCTGGCACCACGCGCTCGACAGATAACAATTAAAACAAAGAGATAACACAGGGAGGCGACATGAACAGCGATACCGTCTATCAGCGCAACAGCATGTTCCGTATGCAGTTTGAAAAAGCGCAGGACTGCCACGTACTGCTCTACCCAGAAGGAATGGTGAAATTGAGTGAAAGCGCCGCTGAGATTCTGATGCAGTTTGACGCACCAAGCTCAATTAAGGCAGTGATCTCACGTCTGGAAGAAAAGTTTCCCGGCGTGGATTTGGCTGATGATGTGAACGAGTTCGTGGAGGTCGCCCGTGACAAGAAATGGCTCGAAGCCTGTTAATCCGCCGCTCTGGCTGTTGGCGGAGCTGACCTATCGCTGCCCGCTGCATTGCGCCTATTGCGCCAACCCGCTGAATCTCGGCGATCCGGACGACGAGTTGTCTACCGATGACTGGTTCCGCGTGCTGGAAGAAGGTCGGGAGCTGGGTGCGGTTCAGCTTGGCTTTTCCGGTGGCGAACCTTTGATGCGCAAAGATTTGGAACAATTGGTCGCCTACGCCAAAGGGCTGGGCTACTACACCAACCTGATCACCTCTGCGGTTGGACTCAATGAGAAGCGGATTCTGGCGCTGAAAGAAGCAGGGCTTGATCATATCCAAATCAGTTTTCAGTCGGCCGACCCGGATTTAAGCGATGCGATAGCCGGAAAGCGTCACGCTTTCGAGCACAAAAAAAACATGTTCAAAGCCGTCAAAGACAACGGTTTTCCCATGGTAATGAACGTGGTGATCACCCGCCAGAACATCGAATCGATTGAAGCGATTATGGCGCTTGCGATTGAGCTGGAAGCGGACTTCGTTGAGCTGGCCACCTCGCAATATTATGGCTGGGCGCTGCATAACCGCGATGCGCTGCTGCCATCCCAATCCCAAATTGAAGAAGCCGAAGCTATGGTGAACGCGCTTCGCGACAGTCAAAACGGCGTTGGGCCCAAATTCATCTTCGTCACGCCGGATTATCATGAATCCCGCCCCAAACCTTGCATGAGCGGCTGGGGGAACATTTTCCTCAACATTGCACCGGATGGGAAAGCCCTGCCTTGCCATAGCGCGGCGATGTTGGATTTGCCTCATCCAAACGTGAAGGAACACTCACTTTCCTACATTTGGAATGAATCAGAGAGCTTTAATCACTTCCGCGGATTTGACTGGATGCGGGAACCTTGCCGAAGCTGTAATGAGAAGGAAAAAGACTTTGGTGGTTGTCGTTGTCAGGCCATGTTGCTGACCGGAGATCCGGCCAATGCCGATCCTGTTTGCAGTAAATCTCCGCATCATCATGTGATTGAGGAGGCGGTGGCGAAAGCCAATCAGGGTTGTCACAGCGCCGCCTTGGCGAGAACCGTGAAGAACAGCCAGATGATTCTGTCCGTCAAACCTTGATGTTTGATGAATAAAGTGAGTAAGGAGCCGCAATGGCGAAACCGCATCCTGCTGCGCCGGACTGGCTGCTGTTGCCGCCAGATGAACAGCAACTGGAAACAGGCTGGGTCGGGTATCGTCATGTCAGCGGCGCCTTGCATTGGCATCATGCTGCCTCAGAAGAAGACAGATTAAGCGCCGCGATTGTGTTTCCAACCCCCGTGGATGATGACAGCGGGATAACTCATGCACTCGAACACATGGTGCTTCGCGGTTCCGCCCGCTATCCCGAGCCGGATACTTTCCTGACCCTTCGTGCAGAACTGGCCTTGCTCGAATTTAACGCCACCACCCAGAAAGAAAGCACCCGATTTCACCTGACCGGATATGACCCACACTCAGTGCTGCGGGGCATCGGGTTCATGGCGGACTCTGTGTTGGCACCGCAGTTAGCGGATGATGATTTTGACGATGAAATCGTGCGGGAGACTGGCGATAACTTTGAAGGAGCACTGTATCGGGAGCTTGGCGAGTACATGCGCCATGAGCGTTTCCAACAATCTACAGAACAGGCGGCAATGAGTGAGCCCCGAGCGCCGCTTTATGGCGGCATGCCAGAAACCGTGCCGCTGTTGGGCATCAATGATCTTCGCCGCTATCACAACCATTACTATCGGCCGGAATCTATGGTGATCCTCACCTCTGGCAACTGGCCCATGGTGGCGCTTTGGCGGCAAATCTCTAAATCCCTCAGCAACGTTGGAAAGCCACTGCCGACGGATGTACCTGAGTTATCGCTTCAGGCTAATGTGGCTTCAGAAAATCATGCTTTCGTTGAAACACTTTCCTATTCGCCCCATTGGGCGGCGGCGCTTTACCCAACGCTCTGCTCGCTGAGAAACCAGCAAATAATGAAAGCGCACGGTGCAGCGCTTTTGCCGCTGATCACCGATTTTCAGCCGGTGCCAGCATTACGTTTTAGGTTGGATGACAATGCCGATCTCGAAGCGCTACATCGCCATGTTGAAGAGGTGGCAAAGCGCATGCCTTCACGGCGTGTTAACTGGCAATCCGGCTATTTCTCCCTGCAACAGGGACGGGACATGGTGCGTCGCTGGGGAGATGGACTGCAGCGTCTCTACCATGATTTTTCGGTGACGCCATTTGCTCCGCCTTTCCTCAAAGGCGATGTCAGTGAACCGCTGCTCGAAGATACGCAGCTTTCTATAGCCAATGCCGAATGGCTTTCGCCTTGCAAACCATTAACGCGGATGGCGATCCTCTGTCGCTGTAACGCGCGTGATGAGGACACCAAAGCATCGCTGGAGCGTTGGCTTATCCTTTGCCAACAGCGCACTTTGCGCTGGGCCTGGATGCAGGGCAAGCCTGTACTGGGCAGTATGGGGGAATGGCATTGTGCCAATGCACTGGTGCTTGGATACACAGTGGACCTGCCCCTCGAGCAGGTTAATACGCTTCGTCATTTCTGGCATAACCACTTAAGCGCGGACGAAATCAATGTGCTGGACGGCGAATGGCAGCACACCCAAAATGGCATTGAATTTTACGTCACGCAAAGCACACCGGTCTTTCGTGCTGGCAGTATCATGGCGAGTCATAAAGACGAAGAGGGCGCCATGCACGTGACGCTTTCGTTTCCTCACACCGTGGAGGCGGGAGACATTGCGACCTTTGGTCAGGCAGTGATGGCAAGTGAGATGGTGAAAAAACGCCGTCTCGGCGGGCGTTGCTACAGCTTTGGGGTCTCGATTGATTTGATGACTTACGAGCTCGCTTTCGATACGGTGGCAGACAGCGATCCCAGTGTCAGTTTTGTCGCTTTGCTGAATGCGATGGAAGGGCTGACAAAACCCATGGAAAATAGTGAGCTGGAAAAGCGCTGTCAGGGCGGATTAGGACTGGTATCAGCCCGTTACCGGAAATCCCATGCACGCTTCCACACAGCGCTACTGGGCACGATTGGACAGCCAAGCGCTGTGGATTTCACGGTCGTCACACCCACCAGTCTGGCGCAGATTGCTTCTGATGTACTCACTGCACTCAAGCATCCGACGGTGCACTAAACCTAGGAGCTGTTGACCTTTGCTTGTCAGCGTTTCAGGTAGCGGTCGAAATCAATATTGGTGACACCCACCACGGCCTGAATACGGTTATGTACCCCCAGCTTTTTCAATATTGCGGATACGTGCGACTTCACCGTGGTTTCGGAAATATTCAAATCGTAAGCAATCTGCTTATTCGCTGCGCCTTGTGCCATGGACTTCAACACCAGTAATTGGCGACGTGTCAGGGTATGGAGCATTTCTGGCGAGAATTGCGGTTCTTCTTTGCGTCGATGCGAGCCCTCACTCTCTGCTTCAGCGCGGATGATATCGGCAGGCAGATACACATGCCCATCCAGGATCTGCTCGAACGCTTCCCGCATTTTTTCGCGGGGGGCGCTTTTAGCGATAAACCCGACTGCGCCATAGGCGATGGTTTGCAGAATAATTTGTTTGTTGGTTTCGGCGGAAATAATGGCAACGGGGATGGTGGGGTGTTGGTTTCGAAGCTCAAGCAACCCTTTAAGCCCCGCCATGCCGGGCATGTTCAGATCGAGGAGAATGAGGTCAAGATCCGGGTTTTCCTCAGCCACATCCAGTGTACGTTCAATGTCTTCAGACTGCAGGATTTCACACTCTTCGAAACGTCCGCGTATCACCGCAATTAAGGCATCGCGAAACAGCGGGTGGTCGTCTGCAACGAGAAATTTGTACATGATTCAATCCTTTTTAATACTGCAAACACCGTCGTCCCAACGGGTGTCACATCAAGAATGACCCTTTAAGGAGTCACTAAAATAGCCGCTTTGTCCCTAAGGTTTTGCGTGCTATTCAGTGTAGTGACCCTGATTCCATTTGTGTTGGTCGAGGTGTCACAATCTTGAAACTTTTGACATGCAAAGTTTGCAATTTTGTAAATATCCTTCCTAAGTATGACGTTACTCCGACCTGCGAGCGATTAAACTTAAGTCATATGCCCAGCGATCAATAGGCATGCTAAGTTGTCTTAAAAGTGAGCAGGAGAGCCCATGGCAGCACTTCAACCTTCCGCACAACACCGTGCGATATTCAGCGCGGCGACATATCAGCTGGACGCCACCAAAGCGGCGCGTGAGCTGGCGATGCAGCTTGATGATGAAGATATCGGCTTTGTACTTTTCTTCTGCTCCGCCGCGTATGATTTGGATGCACTTGGTCGCGAGATGAATCAAGCCTTCTCAAATTGCGAAGTGATGGGCTGTACCACTGCGGGCGAATTGATGCCCTACGGCTATGCCAAGAGCAGCATCAGCGCGCTTGGTTTTTCGAGACGGGACTTCAAGGTCAGTGGCCAGCGGGTGTCACTTGATGGCTTCGACCTGCAATCTGCGCAGCTTTGCGTTAGTGATTTGATGGATGCCTGCCAGCAAGATCTCAAAGCGCCGATCAATACCAATACTTTCGTCTTAACCCTGATTGATGGCCTCTCACCGAACGAAGAGCGTTTTCTGGTGACGCTGGATACCGCCCTTGGCCGGTTGCCGCATTTCGGCGGTTCAGCTGGGGATGACATCAATCTCGCCAATACCCATGTCTACAGCGAAGGGGCGTTTCACAGCGAATCTGCGATAGTGGTGATGTTCAACACCCACTGTCCGTTTGAAGTCTTCACCACCCACCATATTGAAAGTCTGGATAGCAAACTGGTCGTGACCGACGCGGACTGCACTGCTCGGCGGGTGCATGAATTCAATGCTGAGCCTGCTGCTGAAGTCTATGCCCGTGAAGCGGGAATCTCGCTCGAAGATCTCCGTCCTGAAATCTATGCCCTTCATCCGCTAGCTGTACTGATCGGCGACCAGTATTACGTCCGCTCTATCCAGAAAGTGAACGAGGATTTGAGTCTCGATTTCTACTGTGCAGTCGACGATGGGATTGTGGTGACAGCCATGCGTCCCGGCGATTTGTTTGCCGATATGGAGGCCAAACTCTCTGCGATTCAGTCCCGTATTGGCGAGCCGGAACTTACACTGGCCTGTGACTGCTTCCTGCGCCGTTTGGAGATTGAACAGAAGATGATGCGCGATAAAGCCAAGATAATGTTTCGCCGATTCAATTTCGTCGGCTTTAACACCTATGGTGAGCAGCTCAATGGTATTCACATGAACCAGACACTGACAGGGGTGATGATTGGCAAACCGCCTGCTCATCCGCCAGAAATGCCGGTGACGGTCGACCTTAAGGCAGGGTAGTCAGTGGCTGAAAAGGATTTGTCGCTCGAACAGCAACTCGCCGCGCTAAAGGAAGAAAACGCGCGCCAGAAGAAAATGATTGATGCGCTGGTTAAAAGGGTTGAGCAAGGTGGTAGCGGTCAGGTCGATGCCTGGGGCGCGTTTCAGCATTCTGTGGTGCTCGCCGATCAGGTGCGCGAGAAAACCGAAGAGCTCAATCATGCACTTCACTCGATTGAATCCACCAACCGCCAGCTGACGCAGGCGAACCAACATGCTGAGCAAGCGCATCAGCGTTTTATCGATGCCATTGAATCTATCTCAGATGGCTTTGCCCTTTATGATCCCAACCGCGAGTTGGTGTATTCAAACAGCCGTTTCCAACGTTATTGGCAGGACAATGCCATCTCGCTCAATACACCGTCTTTAACGCCTGAGAAAATCCAGCAACTGGCTAAAGACCGTGGTTTGATTGTGCGTGAGGTCGCGGGCAACCGGAATGGCCATACCCTGAAATTGCAAAACGGCCGCTGGCTGCAAATCAAAGAGCGGGAAACCAGTGATGGCGGCGTGGTGATGCTCTATTCGGACATTACCCAGCTGAAACTGGCAGAAACTGCCCGTTTTGAAGCGGCCATGGCAGAGAAAAGCCGCATTCTGCAGAACATGGTGGATAACCTTTCTCAAGGTGTCTTGATGGTCAGTAAGTCCGGCGAAGTGCAGGTGTTTAACCAGCGTTTTCTCAACATGAGTGGCTTTGAACAGTCCCGCTTGATTGGCGCGTTAATTGAACCGCTTGCAGAAGAATCGCCGCTGACACTGTGGCGGATTGGCCGCGGGGGTATTCGTCCACCTGAAGGCATTCGCGTTCAGACCCTGAATGATGGCCGCGTCATAGAAGTGCGCAGCCACGCGATGGACGATCAGGGCTACGTCAACACCTACACTGACATCACCCAACGCTATTTGGATGCCAAAGAGCTGCGTGAAACCGAGCAATGGCTGCGCTTGATCACCGATAACGTGCCCGCACTGATTGCCTATGTGGGCGATGATCTTCACTACCAGTTCACCAACCGCGCTTACGACGAATGGTATGGCTTTCCGCGGGGGCAGCTCATTGGCAAGCACATATCCGTCTCACGCCGCTCTTCGACCTTTGAGGCGTTGCGCCCTTATGTCGAGCGTGCGCTGGATGGCGAATCTGTGGTGTTTGAAATTGAGGAGTATAATGCCTCCGGTGAAGCGCGTTACGTGGTGAAAAGCTATGTGCCGAATCAGGCATCCAACGGCAAAATCACCGGACTGTTTGTGCTCAACTGGGACATTACCGAACGCAAGCAAAATGCCGAAGAGCTTGAGCAAGCTTACCAGACCATGGAACACCGAGTTCAGGAGCGGACGGCGCAGCTGCAAACCCTGAACGACCAGCTTCAGGATGAAGTGGAAGAGCGCCGCGTGATTCAGGAACGTTTGCTGGAAACCAAGAAAGAAGCAGAACGGGCGAATCTCTCCAAAACCAAATTCCTTGCGGCCATCAGCCATGATTTGCTGCAACCCTTAAATGCAGCGCAACTCTATCTCGGTTCTCTGCTCAGTCACCGTATGTCGCCATCCGCGAGAAAACTGGTGAGTTCACTGGCGCACTCGCTGGAAGATGTGGAATCCCTTATTACCACGCTGGTGGATATTTCCAAGCTGGATGCCGGCGTAGTCCGGGCTGATAAACAATCTTTCCCAGTGAGCGACCTGCTCGATAACATCGCTGATGATTTCAGCCATGCGGCGGAAGGTACTAGTGTGGAAGTGCGCTATGTGCATAGTTCAGCCTATGTTTACACCGACTCTCAATTACTGGCGCGGATTATCCGTAACCTGATGACCAATGCCATTCGTTATACACCGAGTGGAAAGATTCTCCTTGGCAGTCGCCGTTGCAAAGAGGGGCTTCGTATTGAAGTATTGGATACTGGTGTCGGTATTCCAGAAGACAAGAAGAATGAGATTTTTCAGGAGTTTAAACGTCTCACTGCTAAGCAGGATGAAAGCCATACTCAGCTTGGTTTAGGACTGGCGATTGTCGACAAGATTGCCAGTGTGCTTGGGCATACGGTAACGGTCGATTCTGTACCGGGGGAAGGCTCTCGTTTTTCTGTGCTGGTGCCTTATGGCAGACCGGAACGGCAGAGCCTTCGAAATGTGGAATCACTGGTTTCAGATAACAGTGTGGTGCTTCAGGGCGCAAGGGTTTGGGTGATTGATAACGACCCGAACATCTGCCGCGCGATGGAAGAATTGTTGCAACGTTGGGGTTGTGAAGTGACTTGCGCGGGTTCCCTTGAGGAGCTGCAAATCAGCTGCGACACGGTACAAAGTCCTGTTGAGCTGTTGATTGCTGACTACCACCTCGATAATGACATGACTGGATTATCGCTGGCGAAATCCATCAATCAGCAACGTATGCAGAAGGTGCCAACGGTGATCGTCACCGCCAACCGAAGCGAAGAACTTCAGCATCAAGCCCGTGATTGCGGCTATTTGGTGATGCACAAACCTGTTTCGCCGATGCGTCTGAAAATGACCATGGTTCACCTCCTCACGGGTGATCAGGCAGATTCCATTCCTGCGAGAGTGGGAGCGTCTCACAATCGATAGATCCCGCTGTGGCACATCGTACGGTGCGGGTCTATGCTTTTCCTAACGAAATGTGTGGTTATTGTTACGTTTGTTTCGACGTAACGCATTGATTTGGCAAAGCAGCAGGAAAGTGCGATGACAAAATCAGAACTTCGTAATCTCTATTCCCAGCAAATGTTAGTCGAAGCCGTGGTAGAGCCATCTCTGTCCAGTGACGGTTGGATTGTCGAATTCCGTCATGCCCGAGGCGGACTGGTTCCCCTTACGGATGGTAACGGCATTGAGCAGTGTTTCGGCGATGTGGACATGGCCACAGAAAACGCGCTGGACATTGGCTTTCACCAAGTGAGAATCGTTGACGCCTAAGCGCACGGCCTTCCCTTCCTGCAAAAATCTTTTGCTTAAATTCTTTCCGGAATCACCCGGCAGCGTGCTGGGTGTGTAGCTTGCTGTGATTCTTTAGTGATCTCAGTTATTCAGCTTTCAGGCATCATTCCTTGTACCTCTGTGATCTAACGCAAGGTTATAAAACATGCATTTCTATTCTTTCTAGTTATTACGGCGAATAGCTAATCTATGCTCACGCAATAATAAAGGAATGTCGTGACATGTTACTCAAGGAACTTTCTGCGCTGGCGAGTCCGCTTAATGACCAGCAGATCGGCCAACTGCAGCAGGCCGTGGCAGAGTTGTCGCCACAACAGCTGGCTTGGATCAGCGGTTATTTCTGGGGTTTGAGCCAAACTCCGGCGGCAGCGGGTGCTAACCCTCAACCTCTTGCCCAAGCGGTTGCCACTGCGGCGAAACCTGCGGGTAAGCTGACTATCATTTATGCCTCTCAAACCGGCAACGCAAAAGGCGTGGCGGAAGCGTTGGAAGCAAAAGCCAAGGCGGATGGCGTAGAGGTTTCTCTGTATTCAGCAGATGATTACAAACCGCGTGATCTGGCGAAAGAAACGCACCTTATCATCGTGGCATCGACCAACGGTGAAGGCGAGCCGCCAGATAATGCGATTTCTCTGCACGAATTCCTGCAATCAAAGAAAGCGCCGAAACTCGACAAGCTGCAATACGCGGTATTGGGCTTGGGTGATTCAAGCTACGAATTCTTCTGCCAGACTGGTAAAGATTTCGATACTTACCTGTCTAAGCTGGGCGCGAAAGCTATTGCACCGCGCGTTGACTGCGACGTGGATTACGAAGCAGAAGCAGAAAGCTGGAGTGCTGATGTCCTAGGTAAAGTAAAGGAAACCATCGGCGGTGGTGCTGATGAAGTGGTTGTGCCACTGCATGCAGCCACCACAGCAGGCGCGGCTTCTGCCTATAACAAGCAAAACCCTTATGCGGCAGAGTTGGTAGCAAACCAGAAAATCACTGGCCGTGATTCAGGCAAAGACGTTCGCCATATTGAAATCGATTTGGGCGACTCGGGTCTGGCTTACCAGCCGGGTGACGCGCTGGGTGTTTACTACACCAACAGTCCTGAGCTAGCTGATGAAATCCTCGCGAAAGTGGGCCTGACGGGTGATGAAACGGTTGAAGTGGCGGGTGAATCCCTTCCACTGCGCCAAGCGCTGATCGAGAAGTTTGAGATCACCGCAGCGAATCCGCAGCAAGTGGCTGCGATTGCTGAGCTTTCTGGCAGCAAGAAACTGCAAAAACTGGCAGAAGACAAAGACAAACTGCGCCAATACGCCAACAACACCCAAGTGGTTGACGTGCTGGGCGAGAAGAAAACCAAGCTGACAGCAGAGCAACTAGCAGGTCTGCTTCGTAAACTGACCCCTCGTTTGTACTCGATTGCTTCAAGCCAGGAAGAAGTGGGCGAAGAAGTGCATCTGACCGTGGGTCTGGTGGAATTCCAAAACGGTGACAACACCCGTTTGGGTGGTGCATCAGGCTTCCTGTCGCAGCGTGCTGAAGACGCAGAGTCTGTGAAAGTGTTCATCGAGCACAACAACAACTTCAAACTGCCAGCAGACGATAACGCACCTGTCATCATGGTCGGCCCAGGTACGGGTATTGCGCCATTCCGTGCTTTCATGCAAGAGCGTGATGCTCGCGGTGCAGAAGGCAAGAACTGGTTGTTTTTTGGCGACCGTACCTTCACTCAAGACTTCCTGTATCAAGTCGAGTGGCAGAAATTCCTCAAAGACGGTCTGCTGAGCAAAATCGACCTCGCCTTTAGCCGCGATCAAGCTGAGAAAGTGTATGTTCAGCATAAGATTGTCGAGCAAGGCAAAGAAGTATGGCAATGGCTGCAAGACGGCGCTTACCTCTACATCTGTGGTGACGCGACCTACATGGCCAAAGACGTTCATGAAGCATTGATTACGGTTGCCCAGGAGCAGGGCGGTAAGAGCCGAGAAGACGCAGAAAACTATTTGAACGAACTGCGTAAGGCGAAGCGCTATCAAAAGGATGTGTATTAATGAGTGACAAGCAAGTCGTGTTGGGCCAAGAGCTAGGCCCATTGTCAGATAACGAACGTCTGAAGCGCGAAAGTGATTTTCTTCGCGGCACCATCGAGCAGGATCTGTCTGATCCCGTGACAGGTGGTTTTACCGCAGACAACTTCCAGCTGATCCGATTCCACGGCATGTATCAGCAGGACGACCGCGATATCCGCGCAGAGCGTCAAAAGCAGAAGCTGGAGCCGCTGCACAATGTGATGCTGCGTGCCCGTATGCCAGGCGGTATTATCACGCCAAAACAGTGGCTGGCGATTGATGAGTTCGCGACAGAACACACCATGTACGGCAGTATCCGTCTGACTACGCGCCAGACTTTCCAGTTCCACGGTGTGTTGAAGCCAAACATCAAGCTGATGCACCAGACGCTGAACAAAATCGGTATCGATTCCATAGCAACAGCGGGTGACGTGAACCGTAACGTGCTGTGTACCACGAACCCTGTGGAATCTGAGCTGCATCAGGAAGCCTATGAGTGGGCAGCCAAGATCAGTGAACACCTGCTGCCAAAAACCCGCGCTTACGCGGAAATCTGGCTGGACGGTGAGAAGGTAGAAGGCCATCAGGATGAAGAACCGATCCTGGGCTCCAACTATCTGCCACGTAAATTTAAAACCACTGTCGTCATCCCACCGCAAAATGATGTGGATGTGCATGCAAACGATCTGAACTTTGTGGCGATTGCAGACAACGGTAAACTGGTTGGCTTTAACGTACTGGTTGGTGGTGGTCTTGCAATGACCCACGGCGACACCAGCACTTACCCGCGTAAAGCGGACGATCTGGGCTTTATTCCTCTGGATAAAACACTGGATGTCGCGGCGGCGGTTGTGACCACACAGCGTGACTGGGGTAACCGTTCTAACCGTAAGAACGCGAAAACCAAATACACACTGGATCGCGTTGGCACTGACGTGTTCAAAGCGGAAGTGGAGAAGCGCGCAGACGTGAAGTTCGAAGCAAGCCGTCCGTACGAGTTCACTGACCGTGGTGACCGTCTGGGTTGGGTTGAAGGCATCGATGGTAAGCATCACTTAGCGCTGTTTATCGAAAACGGTCGCTTACTGGACTACCCAGGCAAGCCGCTGAAAACCGGTGTGGCTGAGATTGCGAAAATCCACAAAGGCGATTTCCGCATGACCGCGAACCAGAACCTGATCATTGCGGGGGTATCGAAGTCTAACAAAGCGAAAATCGAGAAGATTGCGCGTGAGCATGGCCTGATGGATGACGGCGTCAGCGAGCAGCGTAAGAACTCTATGGCGTGTGTGGCTTTCCCAACCTGTCCGTTGGCGATGGCTGAAGCTGAGCGCTTTCTGCCGGGCTTTGTGACCGAGATTGAAGGCGTGCTGGAGAAGCACGGCGTAGGTGATGATCACATCATCTTCCGTGTCACGGGCTGTCCAAACGGTTGTGGCCGCGCAATGCTGGCGGAGATTGGTCTGGTGGGTAAAGCGCCGGGTCGATACAACCTGCACCTGGGTGGTAACCGTGAAGGCACCCGCGTGCCTAAAATGTATAAAGAGAACATTACCGACGCACAGATCCTTGAAGAGATCGATGTACTGGTTGGCCGCTGGGCAACCGAGCGCAACGACGGCGAAGGCTTCGGTGATTTTGTTATCCGCGCTGGCATTATTGCGGAAGTGAAAGTCTCTAAGAGGGATTTCTATGCCTAAATTTCAACTGTCCGATCTGCTTGGCCGTACCAAGGCTGAGCAAATCTTAGAACTGGCGCCAATCAATGCTGAGCTTGAAAGCATGTCAGCGCAGGAGCGGGTTCGCTGGGCGTTGGAAAACCTGCAGGGCGAGTTCGCCCTGTCATCAAGCTTTGGTATTCAGGCGGCGGTGATGTTGCACCTGGTGACGAAGGAAAAGCCGGACACCCCGGTGATTCTGACAGACACTGGCTACCTGTTTCCGGAAACCTATCAGTTTATTGATGAACTGACAGAGCGCCTGAAACTCGACCTTCGCGTCTACCGCGCCGAGCAGAGCTCAGCATGGCAAGAAGCGCAGTACGGTAAGCTTTGGGAGCAAGGTGTTGAGGGCATTGAGCGCTACAACCGCCTCAACAAGGTGGAGCCAATGCGCCGCGCACTGGACGAGCTTAATGTCGGCACCTGGTTCTCAGGCCTTCGCCGCGATCAGTCTGGTTCGCGTAAAACACTGCCTATTCTGGGTGTCCAGAACGGTGTGTTTAAGTTCCTGCCAGTCATCGACTGGACGAACAAGGACGTGCATTACTATCTGAAAGATAACGATCTGCCTTACCACCCACTGTGGGACCAAGGCTATGTGTCGGTCGGTGATGTGCACACTACCCGTAAGCTGGAAGATGGCATGTCAGAAGAAGAAACCCGCTTCTTTGGCCTGAAACGCGAATGTGGTCTGCATGAAGACGACGTGAGCGACGGCGCGGGCATCTAAAGCTCAACAGACCCTAATGAAAAATAATAAGCGACGCTTCTGCGTCGCTTTTTTTATCCCAGTTCAGCAACCTTCTTCATGCTCACGCTTCATTAACCAGCTGAGACAATTTATTCCTCAACCACTGATTGGCCGGGCTGTTTTGGTTTCGGTTATGCCAAATCATTTTGTGCTGAATCTTCCTCACGGAAAACGGCGGTGTTAGCGTACGCAGGTTAAACATCTCAGCGTACTGTTTGGCAATGATGGAGCTGGTAAAGCCGATACAATCACTTCGGCTGATCAGTGCCATCATAGAGAGCAAGGAATCACATTCTGCACTGATTTTTCTTGGGCCCAGCAAATCATGGGTCAGAAAGTCAGCGAGCGTGATGTCTGAGCGTCTGGCGCGAATAGTGATATGTTTTTCCTGATAAAACTCAGCTTGTGTCACGACATCTTTGATTCTTGGGTGGTTTTTCGAACAGATCAGAACTGCATCTTCTTCTAAAAGCAGCTCCGCAGAATAAGAAGGGTTGCCAAACATGGCCACGTCGATTGCCAAGTCAGCTTGCTGCAAACGCAGTTGATCCAGCACTTCTGTTTCTGTGTTGGGGGAAAGCACAAACTGGATGCTGCACTTTCCCATGGAACTTGACGCTTCAACCAAAGGTTGCAACAACTGCAGCGTGGTTTCCGTGGTCAGCACTTTGAATTGGCGCGATGTGTCCGGAGAAAACTGATTCAGATTACTCAACGCATTGGTTATCTGGAGCAGGGCCGGCGAAATATCGTTCGCCAACTGGATCGCAGAGTGCGTTGGCGTAATGCCCCGCCCGTCACGAACAAATAGCTCAATCCCACCTAACTGTGCTTTCAGCCGCTTTAGTGAGTTACTCACACCCGGTTGTGTCATTTCCAGTGCCTCTGCGGCAAGGGTGATCGAGCGGTGCTCATAGACGGCAATAAATACGCTGAGCAAGTTGACCGCTGGTTTATCCATTTCTCATCACCTTTTGGAATGATTTGATTAAAGTCTGCTTTATGTTTTGTTATGTAATACCAAGATAACCTTTTCACCGCAATGATTTAACGCGCTTAGCCGTGATGTTTTTATCCGAATGCGAGGCGCTTTCGAATGATTGTTTGGTGGCATCTGGGTTTATAAACCCTACCAGTGTGACCAATTCGCTTTCTGTTTGATTTTGGCGGGCTCTGCTCGTGTTTACTTGAGGCCACACTATGACTTTTCAACGCGATAAAGTTTCCTTCCCCATTTTGTTTTGCACGGCGGTATTGCCCCTTTCCGTTGTGGCAGATGACAGCCTGACGGATGTACAGGATATGTCGGACCCTCTGGCGGTTTACACGCAAGCCGGGGTGGGAGTGACAAACAATGGCCTGAACTTCAAATTGGGTATGACATACGACACGGGTGACCCGACCACATTAGGGATGAACATTATTGAGTTGAAAGGGCTGGCGGGGGACTTTCTGCACCTTGGTGGGAATGACAGCTTCGATTCTGTCAGGTATCGCAACTTTGGGTTGGATACCAAGACAGGCTGGGGCTCCCAGATTGATGTTTCCTGGGACTTTGACCAAGACTTAGGTAGCGCGTCTTACAGTAAAATCCGAGCTTTGCCAGCAATGGGAGCACTGCAGCTATACCCTCTGGCGGGGGTTGGCTTAACGGTTTCGGACACGGCTGAAATCAGGGGGAGTGAGGTGCCGATTGGCAGTGTAGGTTATGCCATTCCCTCTTCTTACCTTGTTGTAGGGTCTTACTCTAAGCTAACTATCACCGAGGATATCTGGTTGAATTACAACCCGATGTACGTGAACACCCTGAACGACAATAGTTATATGAAAGGGGTGATGGACGGTTGGCATCATGAAGTGGCTGCCAGTTATCAAATCAACCCACGTCAGAATGTTCGATTGTTTGGCAACTTCTCTGATTCCGACATTGCAGGCTCTACACGGGATTGGCGGATGGAGTTTAACCACCAGTTTTAGTGGCTGATTAAAAACACAAAAGCGATGCTTAGGTATCGCTTTTTGAGTAAATAAAGAGGCCAACTCAGTAGTTTTTAAATGTCCGATCAACGTCTTTAAAGCACTGTTCTCGATCGGCGTTATTACGAATTTGGTAGCATTCGTCTTCGGCCATTTCGCGGCCAATATCGGCAGAGCAGGCCGCAAGGGTAAATACCATTAAGGTGGCGCAGAGAAAAGTTCGCATTGATGGTTGCCATTTGTGAGTCTGGGTTTGGGTCAGTGTAGCGAAATGACTGCGATCCACTCAATCTTTGTCGGCTGTAGATTTGGACATAGCACCAATTTGGCGCGCTATTTTTCCTGCCATTTTATCTATGCCCCGTCGGTTCATCTCTTCTTGTTGGCCTTTGATTTCAACAATCAACTCGGGATAAGCCAGCCCTGTTTTCACATTGACTATCTGGCTTATCAGGTATGAAAACAGAAAGCTTGGCTTGTGAAGGCGGCTTATCACCACCCAGTCAGCCTCTATCGCCTGTCCTAATTGCGCTGTTGCATCGGCATGGTCGAACAAATAGCCGAAGCCTTGGTTGGTCTTCTTATAGGTTTCCGAAGGGATAGCCACTGACGTGTATCCGTGGGTATTGGCGAGAGCGTCACGTAGCATGGGAGCGAGACTGGCCGTGCGTTCGACCTCTTTGCTGTTATCGTCAACCTGGGTTAAGTCGCTGAGCTCAAAATCGAGCACCGCAAGACGGTCTGAAGCACACAACGATGCGCTGAAAAGCAAAGCCGTGACAGAAAGAATCCTGAAAAAACGGGCAGCCAGGCTGCCCGTATAGGGGTTAATCATCGTCATCATCAGGTCTTGGTTTGGAGGAGGCTTCAACAATAGGGACACCATAATCCTGAAGTATCATCGCGATTTGCGGCGCGTTGGCATCCATCGCCATTTCGACGGTTTCTTTCCATGGTCGCTCGCCATATCGCACGCCCATGGAGATGGCGAAATCAAAGACCTTACTGCCTTCGGATGTCATGGGGATAACGGCGAGATCGGGCTGAGCTTTGGCAAAGTACCCCGCAATCGGCCCCCAGATCACCAAAACGTCGAATTCACCCTCTGCGACGCGGTTGACCATCTTGCCCGGGTAATCTTCCGGATCGCCGTTCATGATGCGGTAAAACGATGTGTTGTCTTTAAACCCATTTTCACGCAGCCATGACACCGCGGGGGAAGGGGCAAACGCAGCAATTTTCAGTGACTGTTTCACCGCTTCTGGCAAGGCGGCGAGAGCCTGCTGGTTATCCACCGCTGCCAATGCCCCTTCTTTTTTGAACAAGAGGGAATAGGCGGAGCGGTAATAGGGCTTGGTGGTCGCTGCAATGTCGAACTGCACCGGTACACCGATGACTAAATCGCAGGCGAAACGTCCGTTATCGTCAGACCAATTTTTTAGGGTATTGCGGATAAAGCCCATGCGCTGGGGAAACCAGGCGTATTCCACATCGAGCCCGAAATAATCACCGAGTTGTTCAGCGATTTTATTCTCGAATCCCTGTTGTTCGCGGTTGGAATAGGGCAGGTTGTTGGGGTCTGCACACACACGGAGTTTATCCGGCAGTGGTGAAGGGAAAGTGGTGTCAGCAGCCAATGCATGACTGCCGAAAACCAAGGAAAAACCAAGGATAAGGAGGTGATAAAAAGATTTCATACGTACCTCCTAATTAGCCGCAGCGGTGACTTGTTGGGACACAAAGCACGCTTGCTCTGCTTCCTCACGAATGGTGAGAAGCCCTTTACGCGCACTGCGACTATCTTTGGATGAGCGGAAGTAACCTCCCCGCTCTCCCCGCATGTTGCGAAGGCGCACGAATGCATCGGCATGGACGTAGTCCTCGAAGGACATCTCACTGGCAATCTTGTCGATCACGCAGCTGCAACCATACATGTTCACATAGGTTGGCCCGCCTTTTAATGCCATGCATTCCTGCACGTATTTCACACGTTCAAGGGTGGGAAAGTCATTGGCACTGGCTGGTGTTGCCAGTAATAACAGGGCGGGGACGATAAGTGCGCTTATTCTTTTAACTGCTTGCATAAGCTGACTCCTCTACAAAACACCTTCAGCCTGAAGATGTTTTTTGAATTTCTTCAGCAGCCCTTTGGCAGGGAGCAGGGATTTGTCTTTTTCAATTTCGGCGAAGTAGGCCTCGATGGTGCCTTCGATGTCGGAAGGGTTACCGACCAGTAAAATGCCACCCATGCGGGCGCCCCAGTGAGGGGTACACTTGTAGACGTAGACGCCTTCATTATCGAAGACAAAACTCACGTCTACGCCGAGTTCAGTCTGAATTTTCTCTGTGCCTTCCGGCACCATGGCGTCAATAGTTTCAATGAGATGGGCGGGCATATTCGTCCAGCTCACCCTGTCTCCCGGTTGGAGAATGACGAACATGGGGTCGAATTTCACGCCGACGGCGCGCACTTCGTATTCTTCTGCAAAAGCATTACTTACCAGCCCCAAAAACAATAAGAGTGACCCTATTAACTTCTTAGCCATACGCATTATCCTTTTGCTGCTTGTTGAGTGTAGATGCCAAAAAGGCAACTCAATCTGATGCAGTGCATCAGAGCTGAGAAAGGGGAGCAGATACTCCCCTTGGTTGTTATTTTTGATTTAGTTAGGCAGGGCGAAGACAGTCAGTACACCACCCAACTGGGTGTAGTCAGACAGTTTGCGGTAGGCACCCACCGCACCCAGACCATCGGTATCACCTTCCAGTCCTGCGGCCATACCAATACCTGCCCAGCCACCGATACCGGAGAGCACAGCGACATATTGCTTGCCATCATGCATGTAGGTATTCACGTTGCCGATAATGCCGGATGGGGTTTTGAAGCGGTAAAGCTCTTTACCTGTCTTCTCATCCACGGCTTTCAGGTAGCCTTCCAGCGTGCCATAGAACACCACGCCACCACCTGTCGCCAGCGCGCCACTCCATACGGAGAATGGCTCTGGCAGTGACCAGACGATCTCGCCTTTTTCTGCATCCCACGCAATAAAGTTACCCAGACCGCCATGGCTGTCTGGTGCAGGGAACATAGAAAGGGTTGCACCCACATAAGGCTGGCCAGCGGTGTAGGAGACTTCGAATGGTTCGTAGTTCATGCACACATGGTTGGTCGGCACATAGAAAAGACCGGTGCGTGGGCTATAGGTTGCTGGTTGTTGGTCTTTTGAACCAAGTGCAGCAGGACAAATGCCTTTGGTGTCGACATCCTCACCGTTTTGCGCGGTCGAGTATTTAGCGACAACTTGAGGGCGACCGGTTTCCATATCCACGTGGGTTGCCCAGTTCACTGCAGGGTCAAATTTTTCTGCGACCAGCAGCTCACCAGTTTCACGGTCGAGGGTGTAACCGAAGCCGTTACGGTCAAAGTGCACCAGCAGTTTGCGGTCTTTACCTTTGAACTTCTTATCAACCAGAATCATCTCGTTGACGCCGTCGTAATCCCACTCATCGTGCGGTGTCATTTGGTAGAGCCATTTCGCCATACCTGTGTCTGCATCGCGCGCCATGATGGTCATGGAGTACTTGTTGTCACCGGGACGTTGTGATGGGTTCCAGGTACTAGGGTTACCCGTACCGTAGTAGATAAGATTCAGCTCAGGATCATAGCTAAACCAACCCCAGGTGGTACCGCCACCGATTTTCCACTGATCGCCTTCCCATGACTCAAGACTTGAATCCTTGCCAATAGGTTTGAGCATTTCGGTGGTTTTTTCAGGGTCGACCAGCATTTCTTCGTCTGGGCCCGTGCTGTATGCACGCCAGGCGACGCTGCCATCTTTGATGTTGTAGGCGGTGAGATAACCACGGACACCGAATTCACCACCACTGATACCCGTAATGATTTTGTCTTTTACCACCAGTGGGGCGTTGGTGTTGGTCGCACCGACTTTCGGATCGCCATTCACCACTTTCCAAACCACTTTACCGGTGTTCTGATCCAGCGCGACGAGGGTGGTATCCGCTTGTTGCAGGAAGATCTTGCCGTCAGCGTAGGCAAGACCACGGTTGACTGTGTCACAACACATCACAGCGATAACCGACGCATCCTGTTTCGGTTCATACTCCCATTTGAGGGCTTTGGTTTTCAGGTCAATGGCGAACACTTTGTTGGGGAAAGGGGTGTGGATATACATGGTGTCACCCAACACAAGTGGCCCGCCTTCATGACCCCGCAGCACACCGGTTGAAAACGTCCAGGCAACCTGAAGGTTTTTGGCATTCTCTGCGTTGATCTGATTGAGTGGGCTATAGCGTGTACCCGAGTAATCACCGCCCCACATGACCCATTGATTCGGGTCTTCCTGCAGCTTGATGAGCTCGTCATTCGCTTGCGACGCTGCGGGAAACAGCAGCGTAAGGGAGAGTGTGGCGACTGCTGCTAAGCAGCGGCGTAACCTTACAGCACCTATCATATTTACTTCCTCCGTGACAGCACGTTAAGCCGGACACCAAGGGCATCCTGACTTCGGCTTTATTGACTCAATTTGTCTGCGTGTTCCGCGGAGTTGTGGGGACGCTGTGCTGGCCAATGCTCGCTCTGTCTCTCAACCCTTCGTGGCGTGTTTGGCGACATTCACGATCTACAACTTAGGCGGTTTCGCGCTTATTGAATGAATCCAAAGATGATTTCACTTCAACGAAATGGTGCGGGCAGCCGTGCCGCATCGCGAGGTGAAAACGTCGTGAATTGAGTGTATGGCAGCTTTAGGGGTTGTGTGAGGAGGAAAAGGACACAACACTTTTGTCCGCGGGCAACAATGTTTAAGGGGTGGGATTGTGTGGCTAAGTCCCAGAAAAACCTGACACTTTATATGTCTTATTTTGGGGAATGATATCAATGGATGGCATAAGCGCCAGGTGCCATATCCTTAAAAGTCATTAGGATACGGCACTGCCTTTTGTCTGAGACTTCGCAAGGCTGATATCAAATGTCCCACTCACTGGAAAATTCACGACCCGTGGAGTCTTTCACATCAGCTTTCAGCTTGCCGCTTTTGCCTTTATCCAGATGAAAGGTAAAGGTGGGATTCTCACTGATGGAGATACCTCCGTTAAAGCGCATGACAGGTTCACCTTCGAGCGTAATATTCACATCACTCACATAATCAGATGGGATCCAGTGGCGTGTGAGCTGGTCGATTTGCAGTCCGCTGTAGTTGGGGTGGCTGATCAACAGTTGCATCATGCGCGAATCATCTCCCGCGAGATCTTTCAGTTTCATCCTGCCCATTCGCTGGCGTGCCAGCATGTCATCAGCGCCCGCGGGGGCTGAGCAACCGCCCGAGGCTTTCACGAACTTGCTGTGCATATGCAGTTTGCCATCGGCGGTTTGGGCGATCACCCGAACCGGGCTATAGGCATTGATCCTGACGCGGGTAGCGATGTTAGCGACACCATTGTTCGGGCTCATATCGAAGCTGCCGACAATCGGTGAAGGATTGTTGTCGACGATAAGGTGTATGCGCTCAATAGGATTTGTATCGTCCTGACGGACATTGACCTTTACTTCAAGTGGCACCAGCGCAGCGTCAATCGCACGTTTCGGTGCGGTTAGCGAAACGATGTCTTCACTTTCCACAATGTCGGGTGAGCCAGGAAACAGGCTGTCACGGATCAGTGGCCAGG
This sequence comes from Grimontia sp. SpTr1, assembly GCF_947387585.1. Taxonomy (NCBI): domain Bacteria; kingdom Pseudomonadati; phylum Pseudomonadota; class Gammaproteobacteria; order Vibrionales; family Vibrionaceae; genus Grimontia; species Grimontia sp. SpTr1. Next base: position 163,705 of record NZ_CANDOD010000006.1, on the reverse strand, counting down.
TGGCGCTGTCGGTTTCAGCTTCAGCAAAGCCTTGCAGTGGCAGCGCAGTGAGCAATGCCGATAGCAGCAGGGTGGTGATTTTCATCGGAGAGTCCTCTCATCATTCCCATTCCAACTCCTTGTAAGCCTGAATCACATTGCGAGGATGAAAGGCTTCGTAAAGCTTCCAGTCCCCCGGAGACGGCATGACGGTGGTGCTGGCAGTGTTGATATCGATGTTGTCGTTGATAGCGGCACGAACAGCTTGTGCCAGAGAAGAGAGATAGCGCGTTTGCTTTTCAAAAGCCTGTTTTGATTTTTGTAGTGGGCCATGCCCTGGGATCACTTGGTTATAAGGCATGGCCTCCAGTTTTTCCGTTTCAGCCAACCACCCAATCAGGTTGCCATCCAGGGTTGGCAGGTGATCGATAAACAGCAGATCGCCAGTGATCAAAGTGCCGGATGAATGATCGAATACTGAGAGATCGTGACGGGTGTGGGCCCGCTCATGGGGCGTGAGCATTAATGTGCGGTTGCCGAGATCAAGCTCTGTGGTTTCATTGATCACCCGCGTTGCCCCAATCGGTGTGGTGCCGGTAAACCATGGATTGGTCAGCCGTTGCAGGTAATAACCGGATTTGGCGTCAAAGTCGCCGGGATAACGGGCATGGGCGACAAACTCGGGCTTTTCATCGACAAAGGCAATGTTGCCGAAGTGATGATCGGGATGGACATGCGTATTGATCACAAAGCCGACAGGCAAATCGGTTTGCTGTCTAATGGCGCGAAGCACCGCACTGCCCGCCCGCTTGCTGCCGCCGGTATCAATCACTGCAACGGCTTCTTCTCCGACAATAAAGGTGATGTTGGCGACCGGATCGCTATCGACAGTAAATAGATCGGCAAGTTTGCCCTGATGCATGAAAACACCCGGTGCGACTTCACTAAACGCAAGTTCCAGCGATGCTTGCACGGAGAATGGAAGCATCATAAAAAGAATGACCAGCAGACGATTCATGGTCTTACCGGATACTGCGTTTCGAGCGCATAACCCGCCTCTTTCCAGCCTTTCACACCCGCTCGGTACCAATAGACTTCTTTAGCTCCCAGCTCAATCGCCCGTTTTCCGGCATTCCACGAATGCCAGCAATTGGGCTCGCAAAACACCACTACGGGGGCGTCATTAGGCAGTTGGCTTTTCAGCAGTTGGATAAGGGAGTCCGGTGCAATGCCGTGACCGACGTTGGCAAGCCACAGGGCATTCGGCAAGGTCTCGCGCGAAGGCTCTATCCAAAGCGTATCGGGCGAAAGGTTGTCGGGTTTGTTCGGCGCAGGGTAGACATCAATCAGTACAGGATGTCGCGTTTTGATAAAGGCAACCAGCTGTTCGGCAGACTCGATAACCTGACCGCCGGTTAATGCTGCAGGAACAGCCGACCGATAATTCTCTTTACGGTAATCACTGGGTTCCGGAACTGTTTCAGCACTGACGCTAGTGGCTTGCAATATATACAATATCGCGCATATGAAACTGATTCCCTTGGTTTTTTTAAGGATACTCATACTACTTTATTCTGATAATACTCATACCTTAGTAGGAGGCGGGCAGAGCACTACACATTATGGGTTAACATTAGGATAACAATCAGACCGTCAAGGGGCGGGTTTTATTGTTGCAGCCATCAATAAACTTCTTTTCAGTGGGGCAAAGATGAACCGTTGGAGTGGTGTTGAAGAATTTGTTGAAGTTGTCAACAGTGGCAGTTTTACCGCCGCCGCACGCAAGCTGGGCGTGTCGACTTCCCATGTCAGTCGTCGTATCGATGCACTGGAATGTCGCCTGAGCACCCGTTTGCTTTACCGTACAACACGACAAATCACGCTGACTGAAGTCGGCAAAATGTACTTTGAGCAATGTAACGATCTCATTGAGAAATTCGCTGAGGTGGAAGCATTGGTCACCCAAATGCAGACCGAACCGGTCGGCACATTGAAGATCACGGCACCGTCGGTGTTTGGTGAGAAGTTCATTGCGCCGCTCGCGAACGATTTCATTGAGGTGCACCCTAAGCTCAGTGTGGAGTTCCATTTCACCAATGACGTGGTGGATTTGGTGCATGACGGCTATGATCTGGCGATTCGCACCGGGGATCTGAAAGACAGTACCCTGATGGCGAAAAAGCTCGCGCCGCGAAAACTTTTCGTTTGCGCTTCGCCTGCCTACCTCAAGGAGTTCGGTGCACCTGCCAATTTAGAAGATCTGCAGAATCACAATTGCCTGGTCGGGCTGGTAGATATCTGGACGTTTCAGGATGGTGGCAATGCGGTCAACATCAAGCCGCATGGACGCTGGCATGGAAACAGTGGCAGTGCTGTGTTGGACGCGACACTTCGTGGGTTGGGGTTGGCCCAGTTGCCGGATTACTACGTGAACCAGAAAATTCTGAGTGGTGAGCTGGTGGAAGTGTTGTCGGACTACCAAGCACCGGATTCTGCAGTCTGGGCTGTGTATCCGTTTAACCGCAACCTGTCAGCCAAAGTTAGGCTGTTTGTGGACTTCCTTTCCGATCACTTCCAGCACCACTTGCCCTGGATGGCAGAAGAGCATCCAGACAATGACGATGAGCATCGTGAAGCCGCGGGATAATACCAATCACAGTAGGTAGCTGATCAGAAATAGCGCAGGAAAAATGCTCGAGAATAAGGCGGAAAATTTCGATAAGTAGTTATTCTACAATCAAATTTTTCAACGCAGTTATCGAGCTTTTTAACAAGCTAGGATGAGCAGATATTGACTACGATTGGTATAATGCTGCATAACAGGCACAAAAAAAGCCAGCAGGAATGCTGGCTTTCTTTTTCGCAAAACTTACAGGATATCCAGCAGTTCTACTTCGAATACCAGTGCTGCGAAAGGAGGGATTGCTGCACCCGCACCGCGCTCGCCGTATGCCAGATCTTGTGGAATGTACAGTTTCCACTTAGAACCAACAGGCATCATTTGCAGAGCTTCAACCCAACCTTTGATCACGCCGGTCACTGGGAATTCTGCTGGCTGGCCGCGCTCTACAGAGCTGTCGAACTTGGTGCCGTCAGTCAGGGTACCGTGGTAGTGAACACGTACTTGCTTGTCAGAAGTCGGGATTTCGCCGTTACCTTCAACCAGTACTTCGTACTGCAGGCCAGACTCGGTCACGGTCACTTCGTCACGCTTTGCGTTCTCAGCCAGGAAAGCTTCGCCTTCCGCTGCTGCTTCTTTTGCTGCTGCTTGGCGAACTTCTTCTGCTTGGGTGTGTAGTTCACGCAGTGCGTTGTTGATCTCGTCGATCTCAATCTCAGGCATGTTACCCGCCAGAGCGGTTGCGATACCTTTCGCGATTGCATCTACGTTCAGACCTTCCAGACCAGAACCTGCCAGTTGCTGACCCATTTGCAGACCGATGCCGTAGCTAGCTTTCTGCTCTACGGTTTCCAGTTTTACATCAGACATGTCGTCTCTCTTTATTTGCGGGTTTAAAGTGGGCAAGGATAACAGTTTCAAGCTATCCGGGACAAATCGGTTTACAGTCGCAAGGTTGTAATTCAGACGGAATTCTTTGAAAGTACAAATGTCAGACAATTGTTCAGGTTAAGCCGACTGGCTGACATTTTGCTGATATTGCAGATCTAGTATTCAGAGTTATTGGATTGACTGAGATACTGGAACTACCCCATGAGGAAATTGGGAGAGGTAATGACCTTGAAAGGAAAGCGCGAAAAAGGAACAGCATCCGCCACGCCGCCTCTGGGCGAGGTAGTGAAAAACGCGTTGGAAAAAGTGAAGGCTGCGCTGAGTCCTTTGGTTGAGCGTATTCAACCTCACTGGCAATCTCTGCCGAAATTACACCGCACGGCGATTTCAGTGTTGGGCGCGTTGTTGGTGGTGCTTTTGCTTTGGCCATCAAGCGATGACACAGCCCCTGAAACGAATACAGCCGGAGAGCGTGTGCCAGTGCCACTTGCGGTTGGGCAGCAGGAAGCCAGCAACGATGAAGGCTTTGATGCCGACGGTGAGCAAGTCATCTCCACGCAGACAGTGGGCGCGCAAACCGTGAATACGGACTGGGTGAACTACGAGGTGAAAGGCGGTGATACGCTGTCTAACATCTTCCGTGCACAGGACTTGCCGCTGCCAGACCTTTACGCCATCTCAGCGATTGAGGGTAACGATAAGCCTCTAAGCCGAATCCAGCCGGGCCAGTTGCTTCGCTTTAAGCGTAATGACCAAGGCACCTTGGACATGCTGCAGATTGAAACCTCGGGTGCATCAGTGATTTTCTTCAGGCTGTCAGATGGCAGCTTTGCCCGCCGCAAGTAATTGCTTAAAACAGAAGAGGGCTGCCATTGGGCAGCCTTTTTTATGTCTGTTTACCGTCTATCAGGCTGCGACGCGGCGCATGTCGATGTGCGGAATCCCATCTTCCAAATACTGATCTGATATTTCTTCAAAGCCGTGGCGACGATAGAACTCCCGCAGGTGATATTGAGCACCGATGGTGATCGGCGCTTTTGGCCACACGTCATGCGCCTGAATGATGGCTTGTTTGACCAGCTCACTGCCACAGCCGTTTCCGCGTTCGGTATTGGCGGTCACAATGCGTCCGATACTCATTTCCGGATAGGTGAGGCCGGCTGGCAGAATGCGGGCGTAGGCTGTCATTTTGTCATCACGGTAACCCAGTAAATGTCGGGTTTCGGGATGGGTGTCATGGCCGTCCAGCTCCGGATATGGACAGTTTTGTTCTACGACGAACACGTCGGTGCGCAACCTCAATAGGTCATAGAGTTGCCGGGTCGACAACTGACCAAAGGTCAGGGTTATCCATTGCATTATTGTTATTCCTGATTTTTAAAAATCTCTTGGGCTACTTTTTTCATAGCCCATTTCCCTTTGGGTAGCCGGATAACTTATAAAAAAACCGCGATCAAAGCCGCGGTTTTTCTGTATCAATTTTGGAGATTTTCAATAATTAAACATTGGGTTAACCAATTATTAATCATTTTTTCAGGTCAATGCGATATTGCGCGAAGCCCACATCATCTGTGCCCACTTTCTCCATTGGGTACTGACCCTTTGCCTTCACAAAATCAGCGGCTTTGTCACTTGGTGAGGTTTCAAACACCACGTTCAGATTAGCGTCGGTTTCGATTGGGGCAAACGACCAGTTATTGTCAGCCGTTGGGGTTACCACACCTTTCTCTTTGGTCACTGCACTGATGTAGTTGGCGACCACGGTACGGTTTTCATCCGGTGAGGCGAAGGCTATGAAGTCATTACCTGTGCCTGGGAATTTACCCAGGTATGCACGGTAGTTATTAGTCGCAATCAAAAATGGCTGTGCCATATCAACGGGCTTACCGTTGAAGGTCAGGTTCTGGATACGCTCTGCATCCGCGTTGACCAGATTGCAGTCACCGTCATAACGCGCTGGTTGGGTGATATCGACTTGGTAGTTCACGCCATCAATCACATCGAAGTTGTAGGTTCGGAAGCCATCCCAGTTAATCAAGGATTGCTGGGCGCTGGATTGAGGGTCAATTTGGTTAAACTGACCCGCGCTGCACTCCAGCCACTCTTTCACTTCTTTACCGGTCACTTTCAGTGTCACCAGCGTGTTTGGATAGAGGTAGAGATCCGCTGCATTTCGGAACGTCAGCTCGCCCGCTTCCACTTCGGTGAAGTTCGCTGGGTCATTCTTACGGCCACCGGCTTTGAACGGTGCCGCGGCTGACAGTACAGGAATGCCGTCCAGATCCGGGTCACCCTGAATGAAGCGTTCGACGTAATCTTTCTGTGCCAGGTTAACAATCTGTACCGTTGGGTCGTCCTGCACCAGCGAGAGGAAGCTGTACATCACGTCATTCGCTTTACCGATAGGCTGGTTGACGAAATCGCGGGTGCCTTTGTGGTCATGCTCTAACACTTTACGCATTTCAACGTCAGCGTCAGCCAGTGATTTGCCGTCAAAGATAGGGCGTGATTCGCTTTGTACCGGCGTGACAACCCATTCATCGCCTTGCTTGTCGAGTTGCAGATCCATGATACCGACATGGCTACCCCAACGACCCGGCATTACAGCCGCTACGCCTTTGATGGTGCCTTTTTGGTTATCGACGCCTTTAATGTTGTCAAAGCCTTTGCCTGGGAACACAGCGTGGGAGTGGCCGAAGGCGATGGCATCAATACCGTCAACGTCGGCAAGGTAGTACACCGAGTTTTCCGCCATGGCTTTATATTCGTCTTGCGACAGGCCTGAGTGCGGCACAGCCACAATCACATCTGCGCCTTTGGCTTTCATCTCAGGTACCAGCTTTTCCGCGCTGGCTTTGATGTCTTCAGCAATCACCTTGCCTTCAAGGTTCTTTTTGTCCCAAACCATGATTTGCGGCGGTACAAAACCGATATAACCGACTTTCACCAGATGAGCGTTGCCGTCGATGTCTTTGAAGGTGTGCTCTTTGATGATGTAAGGATTGAAGTAGTGCTTACCGGTGTTGGCATCAATCACGTTGGCGGAGATATACGGGAATTTCGCGCCTTCCAGCGAGCGGTCGAGGAAGTCGAGGCCGTAGTTGAATTCGTGGTTACCGATGTTACCCACATCGTAGTCCAGCAGGTTCATTGCCTTATAGACGGGGTGAACTTCGCCTTTCTCAATGCCTTTGGCCGCCATGTAGTCACCCATCGGGCTGCCCTGAATTAGGTCACCATTATCGACCAATACGCTGTTTTCGACCTCTTCTTGTGCAGCCTTCACGAGCGTTGCAGTGCGCACCAGGCCGATTTTTTCACTCGGCTTGTCCTTGTAGTAGTCGTAATCCATCACATTGGTGTGGATGTCGGTAGTCTCGATGATGCGCAGTTTAATGGTGTCCGCCATTGCTGGGCCTGCCATGGTAAGCATACCGGTGAGTACAGCGATGGAAAGCGGACGGGCTGAAAGAGTCATGATTATCTCCCAAGGACAGAAATGTGCCTGTATTTTGCATATCGACGACTAGGAATAGTTACATTTCATCTCTAACTGTGATCTATGACTTGATTAAGTGATATGTAATCGAATGCAGTGCTGGCGCGGCTTCGCGGCGGTTGGAGAAAATTTCGTCGCTATGAGAGTGAAGGTCTAATAGCCATAACGTTATAAAAAATGAATTTTTAGAATTTCAAGTAATAACATCAACTCTCTATAGTGGCCTCAATGGATTGAAAGGGCTGACACTATGGATTACTTGCCAATTTTCGCAAAGCTTGAAGGACGCGCTTGTCTGGTCGTCGGCGGCGGTGAAGTCGCATGGCGCAAAACGCGCATGCTGATGAAAGCCGGGGCGTCTGTCACTGTCGTGGCGCCTGAAGCGGATCATGACGTTATTGAAGCGGCTGAAAATGGCGAGCTGGTGTGGCTAAAAGAAGGCTTTAAACCGGAGCACCTAGATAACGTGTTTCTGGTGATTGCCGCCACTGATAACCCGCTGGTGAATGAGCTGGTTTCTAAAGCTGCCGATAAGCGTCGTGTGTTGGCAAACGTGGTGGATGACACCCCGAAGTGCAGCTTTATCGTTCCCTCTATTGTTGATCGCAGCCCGATCGTGATTGCGATTTCTTCTGCCGGTAAATCTCCGGTTTTAGCCAGACTCATCCGAGAGAAGCTCGAAACCCTGATCCCGTCGCACGTTGGCCGCATGGCAAAACTGGCTGGCGATTTCCGCGACACCTTAAAACAGAAAATCTCGACCCTGAATGGTCGCCGCAAGTTCTGGGAAATGGCGTTTGATGGCCGCTTTTCCTCACTGGTTGCTTCAGGTGATGAAGAGGGTGCCAAAGCAGAGCTCGAGCGACTGACTGACGGCGTTTCTTTGCAAGGTGAAGTGGCGCTGATTGGTGCTGGCCCGGGCGACCCAGGTCTTCTGACACTGCGTGCGCTGCAACTGATGCAGCAAGCCGACGTGGTGCTTTATGACTATCTGGTCTCTGACGAAATCATGGAACTTTGTCGCCGTGATGCCGAGCTGATTTGTGTTGGTAAGCGCGCGAGCTATCACAGCGTATCGCAGGAAGAAACCAACGCCATGTTGGTGAAGTATGCGCAGAAAGGCCATCGCGTAGTGCGTCTGAAAGGCGGCGACCCATTCATGTTTGGCCGTGGTGGCGAAGAGCTACAAGTGCTGCAGGAAGCAGGCGTACCGTTTCAGGTGGTACCGGGTATTACTGCCGCAGCAGGTGCAACCGCGTATGCCGGTATTCCGCTGACACACCGCGATTATGCGCAAACGGCGATGTTCATTACCGGACACCTCAAAAAAGAAGACGACAGTTTCCGCTGGGCGACACTCGCGCGTGGTCGCCAGACGCTGGTGATATACATGGGTCTGATGAAAAGCGCCCATATTCAGCAGCAATTAATTCAGCATGGACGTGACCCGGAGACCCCGGTCGCAATCATAGAAAACGGCACGCGTACCAATCAAAAAATCTATAAAGGCAAACTCAACGAGCTGGAGTCGCTGGCGGAAGGTGTAGGTTCTCCTGCATTGATCGTCGTCGGCGAAGTGGTGCAGCTCGCAGACCAGTTGAACTGGTACGGAAAGCAATCATTCGAAGCGGTAGGTGATGTTCGTGCACCGTCCGTGGTTAATTTAGGCTAAGGAAACAACATAGAATGGAAGCCAAAACTCTTACCCACCTCAAACAGCTTGAGGCAGAAAGTATCCACATCATTCGTGAAGTGGCGGCGGAATTCGATAACCCGGTGATGATGTACTCCATCGGTAAAGACAGTTCCGTGATGCTTCACCTGGCTCGTAAAGCCTTCTATCCGGGCAAGATCCCTTTCCCTCTTCTGCACGTCGACACTGACTGGAAGTTCAAGGAAATGATCAAGTTCCGCGATGAAACGGCGAAGAAATATGGCTTCGAACTTCTGGTACACAAAAACCCAGAAGGTCTGGCAGCGGGCATCAATCCGTTTGACCATGGTTCTTCCAAGCACACCGACATCATGAAAACCCAGGGTTTGAAGCAGGCGCTGAACAAATACGGTTTTGATGCAGCATTCGGCGGTGCGCGTCGTGACGAAGAGAAAAGCCGCGCGAAAGAGCGTGTTTACAGCTTCCGCGACAAGAACCACGTCTGGGATCCAAAGAACCAACGTCCTGAGCTGTGGCACACCTACAACGGTCAAGTGAACAAAGGCGAAAGCATCCGCGTATTCCCGCTGTCGAACTGGACCGAGCTGGATATCTGGCAATACATCTACCTCGAAGGCATCGATATCGTGCCGCTGTACCTGTCTGACGTGCGCCCAGTGGTTGAGCGTGACGGCATGCTGATCATGGTTGATGACGACCGTATGAAGCTGCAGGAAGGCGAGGAAATTGAACACAAGAGCGTCCGTTTCCGCACCCTGGGTTGTTACCCACTGACCGGTGCTGTGGAGTCGGAAGCCAACACCCTGACAGGGATTATTGAAGAGATGCTGGTGGCGACGTCGAGTGAGCGTCAGGGACGTGCGATCGACCACGATCAGTCCGCCTCCATGGAATTGAAGAAACGTCAGGGATACTTCTAAGGGATTAAACATGAATAGTGCTATTGAACAACAAGTGGCCGAGCTGGGTATCGAGGCCTATCTGGACCAACATCAGAACAAATCCCTGCTGCGTTTTCTGACTTGTGGCTCGGTGGATGACGGCAAAAGTACGCTGATCGGCCGCCTGCTGCATGACTCTAAGCAAATTTATGAAGATCAGCTGGCAGCGATCCACGCAGACAGCCAGAAAGTGGGCACCACAGGTGAAAAACCGGATCTGGCGCTGTTGGTAGATGGTCTGGCCGCTGAACGCGAGCAGGGCATCACCATCGACGTGGCATATCGCTACTTCTCGACCAAAAAACGTAAGTTCATTATCGCGGATACCCCGGGACATGAGCAGTACACCCGTAACATGGCGACCGGTGCGTCGACCTGTGATCTGGCGGTGATCCTGATTGATGCACGTAAAGGCGTATTGGATCAAACCCGTCGTCACTCGTTTATCGCGAGCTCACTGGGCATCCGCCACTTTGTGGTTGCGGTGAACAAAATGGATCTGGTGGATTTCGATCAGGCACGTTTTGAAAGCATCCGTGATGATTACCTGGCGTTTGCTGAAAAGCTGAATGCGGACATCGACATCAAGCTGGTGCCACTGTCAGCGCTAGAAGGCGACAACGTGGTAGACCGCAGCCCAAGCACTCCTTGGTATGACGGCGATACCCTGCTGACCTTGCTGGAAGATGTAAACGTGACTGCGGAGAAAGATAACGGTGCATTCCGTTTCCCAGTGCAGTACGTGAACCGTCCAAACCTCGACTTCCGTGGTTTCTCCGGCACCATCTCTGGTGGTGAAGTGCGCCCAGGAGATGAAATCAAAGTGCTGCCATCGGGTAAAACCTCGACAGTTGCGCGTATCGTGACTTTTGATGGCGATCTTGATTACGCACACGCAGGTCAGGCCGTGACTATTACTCTGACTGATGAAATCGACATCAGCCGCGGTGATTTGATTGTACCTGCTGCTGACACCCAGCAAGCGACCAACAAACTGGCTGCGCGCATTGTTTGGATGGCTGAGCAACCGCTGGAAGTGGGCCGTCAGTATGACGTCAAAGTCGCGGGCAAGAAAACTGTTGGTGCCGTGAGTAAAATCCGCCATCAGGTGGACATCAACTCGCTGGAAACGTTCGACACTGAAAGCCTGCCACTAAACGGCATTGCTGAGTGTGAGGTTGAACTGACCGAATCTGTGCCGCTCGACGTTTACACCGATTGCGCCGACACCGGTGGTTTCATCCTGATTGATCGCCTGACCAACGTGACCGTGGGCGCAGGTATGATCAGCGAGCTGCTCGAAGACAGCGTTGCACAAACTTCAGGTACTGATATCTCTGCGTTTGAGGTAGAACTCAACGCGCTGATCCGCAAGCACTTCCCACACTGGAATGCACGCGACATCAGTAAGCTTCTGGGGTAATTCCAATGAGCTGGGATCAGTCTCTGGTATTGGGATTGCTGCTGGCGATTGTGGCAGGTTTGGTGTTTACCAAAATCAAACCTGCCGTACTCTTCGCAGGCGCAGCTTTCGTTGCATTTCAATCCGGACTGGTATCGGTGGAAGCGATGGCAGGGAACTTCACCAACAGTTCCCTGTTAACGCTGGTACTCCTCATTCTTGCCTCTGCGGCACTGGAAAAAACACGTTTGGTCAGTTGGGTCAGCGGGCAACTTGCCAGCGGCCGTTTAGGAACTGTCGTTGCTAAGTTAGGTGTCTCGACCGCGTTTCTAAGCTCGTTTACCAACAACACCGCTGTGGTGGTTTCCCTGATTGGTGCGGTGAAGCGTAACCGCCGTCATGCGCCTTCACGACTGCTGATTCCTCTTTCTTACGCAGCCATTCTTGGCGGCACTCTGACCCTGATAGGCACCTCGACAAACCTGATCATCAACAGCTTTGTTGAAAGCGCGGGTTTGCCTGCCTTGAGCTTCTTTGCGCCCTCAACCATTGGCCTTGCTGTGTTGGCAGGTGGCCTTCTGGTGTTGATCCCGTTTTGTTATCTCCTCCCTAACTATGACGACGACAGTGATGACGATTTGCCATACGTACTGGAAGCAGAAGTCAAAAGGGGCTCGCCGCTAGCGGGTAAAACCGTGTCTGAAAATGGGCTGCGTGCGCTTCGCCGTTTGTATCTGGCGGAAATCGTACGCGATGGTGAACTTATCGCGCCGGTTTGCCCGGATACCGTGATGCGTGAAGGCGATAAGCTGCAGTTTTGTGGTGATGTGGAAAGTGTGGCGACCTTGCAGGAAATCGAAGGTTTGGCGCTGTTTGGTCAGCACCACATTAACGGGCAGAACCTGCTTGAGGTGGTGGTGAGCCACAGTGCATCGATTCTGGGTAAGACACTGAAAGAGGCCAAATTCCGTGAAAACTTTGATGCGGTTGTGGTCGCTATTCGTCGCGGTCATGAAAAGCTCGAAGGCGGTTTAGGCAATATTACCCTGCTTGCCGGCGACACTTTGGTGATTGTCCCTGGTAAAGGATTTGCGAAAGAGCAACAACGCATGCAGCGCGAATTCGTGCTGGTGAATGGTTTGGACTCCAGCGCGCGCCTCGATAGCAAAATGAGCACTTGGGTACTGGCAGGTTTTGCTGCAGTAATTGGTTCCGCTTTAATGGAGTGGATGCCACTGCTGAATGGTTTGGCTGCCTATCTGACAGTGCTGTTGCTGACAGGTGTGGTGAATCTGGTGGAGCTGAAACGCCGCTTCCCAGTTGAGATCGTGGTGATTGTCGGTAGTGCGCTAAGTCTTGCGCAGTTGATGATCCAATCTGGGCTTTCTGAGCAAATGGGCGAGCTGTTTATCTACTGGTTTAACGGCTGGGGCGTTTATGGCGCGCTGATTGCAACCTATTTGCTAACGCTGGTGTTAACGGAGCTTGTGACCAACAATGCCGCAGCGGCACTGTCATTTCCGATCGGATATAGCCTCGCTCTCGGATATGGCGTAGATCCAATGCCGTTTATTATGGCAGTCTTGTTTGGTGCCAGTGCGAGCTTTATTTCGCCATATGGTTACCAGACTAACCTTCTGGTCTACAGTGTGGGTAATTATCAGTTAACGGATTACCTGCGGATTGGATTGCCGTTGTCGTTGGTGTACTCCGCATTGGTGTTGGGTCTTATCCCTCTGTTTTTTCCATTTTAATCACCTCAAAGGCCAATAGAGCCTGAGATGAGGTCAACAAAGGATTGAGTTATGAGTGCAGCGGATACGCCGCATCCGGATGAAAACGTCGTTTGGCATAAACACGTTATCGACAAACAATACCGCGCAGAACAGAAAAAACAGCGTCCGGCGCTGCTTTGGTTTACTGGCCTTTCAGGCTCTGGCAAATCCACCGTAGCTGGCGCGCTGGAAAGCAAACTGGCACAGATGGGTTACCACACCTACCTGCTTGATGGTGACAACGTGCGTCACGGTCTTTGCCGTGATCTGGGCTTTTCTGACCACGATCGCCGCGAGAACATTCGCCGCGTGGGTGAAGTTGCGAAACTGATGACAGATGCGGGTTTGATTGTCTTCTCCGCATTTATCTCTCCGTTCCGCGAAGAACGCCAATTAGTACGTGAACTTCTGCCTGAAGGTGAGTTCTTGGAAGTCTTTGTCGATACGCCTTTGGAAGTGTGTGAATCACGCGACCCGAAAGGCCTCTACAAAAAAGCCCGTGCGGGTGAGATTAAAGCCTTTACCGGTATCAGCTCTGCCTATGAAGCGCCGGAAGCACCGGAAGTGCATCTTCATACTGACGAGCATTCTGTTGAAGCTTTGGTGGATCAGTGCATTGCATCATTGCGTCAGGCAGGCATTATCGGCTGACTTTGATAGTTGCTGAAAAATGAAAAACGGCTGGGATTTCCCGGCCGTTTTTGTTTTTAGCCTTTCAGTGTTTCATCTCCAAAATGGGGTGGAGATTAGGCTTTCTCGTTGACGGTGGAGCCTACATCGCTCTCTACCACAAATGCTTTCGAAAGCAGCGCTATCAGGGCATCGAGATATTCAGGATGCGCTTTTTGACCCACGAGTTTTGCCAACTCATTACCTGTTGGGCTGAAACGGTAGTAATAAATCCGGATGCCTTTACGCAGCGGTGTCAGCATAAAGGTTTTGTTTTGCCCGATCAGCGGGAAGGAAGCCGGCGGCTCAAGAAGACCGGATTCCAATTCTGTTCTCAATATGAGTCCCAAATCCATCAACAGCATCAGGTCGGTGAATGGCAATTTGAAATTTCCCAGCGCCAAACGCTCGGCAATGTCCGGTTTGAAATAGCGCTTCATGCCATCTTCCGGTTTTCTGAACCCCGTAATCAGTTTGTTGCTACCATCGCTGCCGAAGGTACAGGCCAAAGCGCAAGCACGTTGAAGAGCTTGTGCTTCGCGCTGTGTCATGGTTTCCAGCAATGACAGGGCCTTCAGCGAAGTGCTGCCGGGTTTAATGATTTCCTGTTTCAGGATCCGTGCCCACAGGTTTTGCATGCCATCGCCATAGATGGTTTTTGCCATTTCAAAGAAACGGTACAACCAGTCCGGATCGGGTGAGCTCGCCGTTTCATCGCGACAAAGATCGTTACAGATCTTGATGATTTGCTCGAGGTTCTCTTGCTGCTTTTGTTTGATCTCAAGTTGGCGGAAAGCAGCTCGGGTAGTCAGGGTGTCGTGTTCAATATCGTGCAACTTTGCATCAATGTGGTGAGCTGCAGCAATGGCGGCCAGACGATGCTGACTGGATTTAATGTGGCTATCCTGCTGGCTTTGTGACTTTTCGCCACGCTTCGGGTTCTCTTTTTCGACACGCTCGGCGTCAATCACGACTGGTTTGTTTGGTTCGGCCATGCTGTTCCCGCTTTGAACACGTTAAGGTAATGTTTTCGCGATGGTTTGGCGCAAATCGTGTGCAATCAACTATGTTAAAATTAAATTAAATTTGTTAACATTTATCCATGTCATGGAAGCGAAAGGAGGAATGATTGCTGTGAAGAAGTTCAAGTTGAATTCAGTCAATATCCTGCTTGTCGTGTTTTATATTGCCACGCTGCTCTATCTTTCTCAGTTTATCGGCTAATTTCCGCGAAACATTAAAAAAACCCGCTTTGAGCGGGTTTTTTCATTTCAGGTAGTGAGCAAGATCACTTCATGAGCTTATTCACTAAATCAATCACTTGAGTGATCTCAGCCTCATTCAGAGCGCCTTCTTTAACAAAGCGAACGGTGCCTTCGGCATCTAGCAGCACGATGGCTGAGCTCTCGTCCTGAAGTCTCCATGCGCCAGCAACAGCCCCGTTTTTATCCAACACAATGGATGACCAGCTGAATTCTTTTTTGCTGTCTTCTGCTGAAGATTTCACAAAGCCACCGGTTCCCCAGATAGCATCATCTTGGTTGATGATGGTGGTGGTTTGGTATTGTTCTCTAGGAAAATCAGCCGCTTTGATTGCTTCAATCAAAGGTGCATTCATTTCTTTTGAGCTGCTTCGGCCAGCTATCGCCTGAATGATGCGGACTTTACCTGTGAGATCGGCGCTGTTCCAAGTCTGATAATTGACACTATCGCCATTCAGGGTGAGTTCGCCATGTTTTTCAACGGAGACCGAAGGCAGCGCCTGACCGTTTGAGAGGTTGTGAGCCGAGGCAAAGGTGGAGATGAGAGCAGTCGCCAAGGCCAGAGTTTTAATACGACGCATGAGAGATTGTTTCCTGTTCATTGATATTTAGTTTTTATGCGTAAGCCCACTGAATTTGTTCAGTTTTAAGGCTACGTTAATCAATATAGCCGATACAGGATGTGAGCCCGAATCAATAACTGGCCTTACCACTCAAATTTCGACATTGGATCGCTATCTCTTTGAATCTTTTTTAAGACGCTGTGTCGTATATTTGCCATGTGAGAATTTTTGTCTACGCTTAGTTCGGTGGGGGAAACCTGAGTCCATTGTGTTGTCAAAGTTTTTATGGCCACTGCCCCGAACACTTGGCATTTAGATTGCATTGTACAAATGTCAGCCAATCCTGAACGGAATGGCGTGCAATGCAGGTCTTTTATCATTGGCATGGAAGGAGTTCATCAATGTTACGTATATTTCATCAATACCGTCCTCGTCAGGTTGCCCGCTATGTAAAAGGCTTTTTCCGCGGAAGAGTATACATCGATGGCGTAGGCGCCTTTGAGTTTGACCGAGGCAGGCTATTACCGCCGCACAACAAAGACAAACGCGCGCTGGCGGTGATGACCGAAGTGAACAATGAAATTAAAGCGATGGCAGCGGCTGCCTGATAAGACTTTACGAACATAGAAAAACGCCCGTCGTATGACGGGCGTTTTGCTTTTCAGGGGTTATCTTTCCCACGGTGGCAGACAAACCCCGGTACCACCAATACCACAATAGCCGTTTGGATTTTTCTCCAGGTACTGCTGGTGATAGGTTTCAGCAAAGTAGTACGTGCCTACTGGAGCAATCTCTGTCGTGATTTCAGCTTTACCTTCCGCGTTCAATGCGGCTTGGTACGCATCGCGGCTGGCTATTGCTGCCGCTTTCTGATCGTCATCGAAATAGTAGATAGCCGAACGGTACTGGGTACCCTTGTCATTTCCCTGACGCATACCTTGCGTTGGATCGTGACTCTGCCAAAATTGTGTCAGAATTTCCTCCAGAGAAATGCGCGCAGGATCGAACACCACTTGCACCACTTCGGTGTGGCCGGTCTGTGCACTGCATACGTCTCTATAGGTCGGATTGACGGTGAAGCCGCCGCTGTAGCCGACTGAGGTAGATGTTACGCCATCAAGTTTCCAGAACAGTCGCTCTGCGCCCCAAAAGCAGCCCATGCCCAGGAGAATTTGCGATTGTCCGGCGGGTACCTCTTTACTCAACAGTGAGCCATTGACGGCATGCGGTTCTGACGGAATAATTTCGTCGAGTCGATCTGGCAACGCCTGATCAGCGGTGATGGAGAGTTGCTTGTGGTTGATAAGCATATATCGACTCCTTGTCGTGTCTGGATTGCGCCTGTCTTTCTGTCAGGTATCCACTATGGAACCATACAGGCAGGAAAACACAAGAACGGCGCAATGAGCTTATTCTTTCATTGCTGCTCGAATCGGCTCAAGCTGCACGCGTAAGATGATTCTGCCGCATCCTCATATGAATCGTTGAGGACATTTTTCCTTGCATTGATGCATATTTGCAACAGAACAACCGAGTACATGGACGGTCATACTGTCACTAATCTTATTTTAAACAGGCTCTCAGGGTGAGAGAAAAGCATACGGTTGATGATTAAGAAACGATTAATACCTTGGGTTGTCGTCGCAACAACATGGATTCCTGGGGTAGCAATCGCCGAAGTGGACTTCGATATCAAAGGGTTGGACGATGCCCTTGAGCAGAATGTTTCCATATACCTCGACGCTATCCCTGCCAGCGAACGCCGACTGACTTTCCGTTTTCAGTCCCGTGTCTCTGATGAGGTGACAAAAGCGCTGCAGGCGCTGGGATATTACAACCCTACGATTGCTTACAATGTCGAGGACAAAGAGTCCATTGATGATGCCACGGTGGTACTGGATATTGTGCCGGGCGAACCTGTGCGCATCGCACAAGTAGATATTGAGCTGACGGGTGATGCGAAAACCGATGAGGCATTTACCGAGCTTCTGAAATCCGCGCCGAAAGTAGGCGACATCCTTAATCAGGGACAATACGATGCTCTGAAATCGTCGATTCAAAGCCTTGCAGTGCGTCGCGGTTACTTCGATGCCGAATACACCCTTTCCCGTCTGGAAGTGGCACCTGGTCGCCATCAAGCCTTTATTCGCCTGCACTTCAGCAGTGGTATGCGTTATCACTTTGGCTCGGTGATTTATCATAACAGCCAGATCAATGAAGAGCGGCTCGACAGTATGCTGACCTTCAAAGAGGGCGACCCGTATCTGGTGTCAGATCTGGGGGCGTTTAACCAGTCGCTTTCGAACACTGGCTGGTTTTCTTCTGTGCTTGTCGAAGCAGGGCTCGATGATCTTCGCGATGATAGGGTGCCAATTTCCGTCAACCTAGAACCTGCACCGCGCAACCAATTTGAAACCGGTATTGGGTATTCCACTGATGTAGGACCGCGGGTCAAAATCGGGTGGAAAAAGCCTTGGTTTAACAGCCGTGGACATAGCCTGAATACCGACTTGTATGTCTCCCAGCCAAAACAGACGTTGGAATCTACCTATAAGATCCCGCTTGAAGACGTCCAGCGTGAGTACTATCAAGTGCAGGTGGGTCTGGAAAATCTCGATAACAACGACACCGAAAGTTTGGAGCTGACCTCCTCAATTTCCCGTCACTGGAAGTACGACACTGGCTGGCAACGCGCGCTCTATCTTCGCTGGCTCTACTCTGATTACACTCAGGGCAGCGTCTCGAATATCTCGAATCTGATCCTGCCAGGCATTAACTTTTCCCGTGTGCGAAGTCGTGGCGGGGCGATGCCGTATTGGGGAGACAAACAGTCGATCACCTTTGAGGCGGGCGACCCTGCACTATTGTCAGACATCAGTATCTTCCGCGTGGTGGGGCAGACGGCGTGGATCCGCAGCTTAAACAGCGATAACCGTTTCCTGACTCGCGTAAATGCGGGCGGTATTTTTACCAGTGAATTTGAGCGCGTGCCGCCATCGCTTCGCTTCTTCGCGGGTGGTGATAACAGCATTCGTGGCTATAGCTATGAATCGATTTCACCTCGTGACGATAAAGGCAAGCTCGAAGGCGGTGCATATATGACGACAGGTTCGTTGGAGTATAACTACCGCGTGACGGGCAACTGGTGGGCCGCACTGTTTGTCGACGGCGGTGATGCCTGGACGAGCAGCGACCCGGAATGGAAAACCTCAGCAGGTGTCGGTGTCAGGTGGGAGTCGCCGGTAGGTCCTATCCGATTTGATATTGCCCATGGCTTTGAAAATAAAGACGATGATTTCATGATCCACTTTAGCCTTGGACCAGAACTATGATGCGTTGGATCAAGCGATTCGTTATCGCCATCGTATTGTTGTTGGTTCTGGTCGTCGCCGGTGTCTTTGCGGTGTTGCTGACCCCCGCGGGTGTGAAACTCGCGGTTTGGGGGGCTCAAAAAGCCCTGCCTGAGTTAACCATAGAAAAAAGCAGTGGTGCACTGTTGAATGGCTTTGCGCTGGAAGGCGTGGCGCTCAGCATGGAAGGTTTCTCGCTGTCGGGTAAATCTCTTTCCCTTGATATCAACAGCCGATGTCTGAGTGGTCCTGCGCTGTGCGTGGAGTCACTGACTGGTGACGGCATTGAGGTGGTGGTAGGAGAAACTGAGCCATCACCGGAATCGCCGCCTTCAGAGCCCCTGACGGAAATTAAAACGCCAATCCCACTCTTTCTCAACGGCGTCGCACTCTCGGATATCTCTCTCGATATTCTCGGCACCAAGGTGCATTGGGACAGTCTGACCACCGCCGCCCAGATGCAGGGCAACACGCTGACGTTAAAGCCTACCGAATGGAAAGGCATCAAGGTCGAGCTTGCCCAGAGTGAAGAAAAGCCGTCTGAACCTGCTCCGTCTCCAAGCAGTGACGCACCGATTGAACTGCCCGCCGTGAATATTCCGCTGAATGTGGTGATTGAAGGCTTTGCACTGAAAGATGCAGAGCTCTTGTTGCCGCAAAAACAGGTGATTCATGAGTTCTTCGTGAAAGGTAAAGCGGGCGGTTATGACATTGCTTTGGATGAAGTCCGTCTTGATGCTGAGCAGGGCAAAGTGACGCTCAATGGCGATATCACGCTGCAAGATAACTACCCGCTGAGCCTTGCTGCCAAGGCCAATGTTCGGATGGAGCCATTACAGGGACATTCACTGACGCTGGATGCAAATGGTGACCTTCGCGCTTTGGCGCTTAAGGCGAATCTGAAAGGCGTGCTGCAAGCCGTGCTTTCCGGCAAGTTGGATGTGCTTGATCCCAACCTGCCTTTTAATGTGCTGCTGACCAGTAAGAACCTGCAGTGGCCGATTGACAGTAAAGCCGAATACATATTGGCTTCCACGGCGATTAACGCCAGCGGTAGCCTGAAAAAATACAGTGCATCGGTCAAAACCAAAGCCTCGGGTGAAGCGATTCCGAATATCGACTTGTCGACCAAGTTAACGGGGGATCTCGGCAAAGTGATGCTGGGGGATATCTCGTTGAAAACCCTCGGTGGTGGCATTGATGGTTGGGCAAGTGTCGATTGGTCTAAGCAGGTGAAATGGCAAACCCGACTGGCATTTTCCGATATTCAGCCAGGGCTGCAGTGGCCGGAAGCAGAAGGAAAGCTCTCTGGTGAGGTGCAAAACAGCGGTGAACTGACGGAGCAAGGAGGCTGGTTAGTGCGCCTGCCAGAGCTTGATATTGAAGGCATTATCCGCGATCAGGCTCTGGATTTAAGCGGCCAACTCAATGCTTCCGACGTGAAAGGCAAAGGCGACTTGCTGGTAGAAACCAATGGGCTTTCTCTTCGTCATGGCCCAAACCGGATTGATGTGTCAGGCAAGGTGGATAAAGCGCTGGCGCTGAAACTCAATCTTGACCTTCCCAAGCTTTCTGCTTCGGTGCCACAGGCTGGCGGCAGTATTAAAGGCAATATCGGTCTTTCAGGTACACTGGAAAAGCCCGAGGCGGCACTGCAAATCAATGCCAATGCGTTGCGTTGGGAAGAGCTGGTCACGGTGCAGGATATCAGTATCCGCGGCTCTGTGACGCCACTTCCTATCATTGGTGGCGGTCTGATTGTCGATGTGAATGGCGTAAAAGCAGAAGGTGTAGAGGTGAAAAGCCTGGCTCTTCGTGCGTCAGGGGATGAAAAAGATCAGACCGTGAGCCTCAAGGTTGATGGAAAACCTGTGGGGGCAAACCTTTCCGTTCGCGGCAGTTTAGACAGGGAAAAAGGCTGGAAGGGAAGCTTGTATTCTTCTTCGCTCACAACGCCTGTAGGGCCTTGGAAGCTCGCGAATGATATTCCTCTTGATGTGGATTTTACATCGGGTGCTGTCGATATTGGCGCGTTTTGCTGGACACAAAAACAAAGCAAAGTGTGTCTGGACAAGCCCGCAAAAGTGGCGGACAGCGGCGAAGCCCAACTTTCTATCGTCGATTTCAACCTAGATATTGTGCAGTCCTTCCTGCCTGTGACGACCACGATTGAAGGACTGGTCAATGCCAACGCCAATGTCGCGTGGAAGCCAAACACACTGCCAAACCTTAAAGCATCGGTAGACTTGTCAAAAGGGAAGGTGACGGAACAGTTGGATGCGCCGCTGACCATTGGTTGGGATGCTGTGAACATTGATGCGACGCTGGCTAATAACACCCTGAACGCAGATGTGCTGCTGGCACTGACTGACAACGGTAAAGTGTCGCTCAACGCGGTAATGGGTGATTTGGAGAGCGAGAAACGCACCCTCAAGAGCACCTTCGGCATTGATAATATCGACCTCGACATTCTTGCTCCGGCTTTGGGTGAAGACACCACACTGGAGGGGATGCTGAATGGTAAGGTTATCCTCAATGGCGATTTGGATGCGCCAACCGCCAAAGGCAGTATTGAGCTAAGCGGCCTTCGACTCCAGAGCCTTGCTGCGCCTGTGGAGGTGCGGGAAGGTCAGATAACGGCTTTGTTAAATGGCACCAATGGTCGCATCAATGGCGATATCAAAACACCAGATGGCGATCTGGTGCTTACCGGTCAGGCGGACTGGAAAGATCTGAATGCCTGGCTGGCATCGCTGAATGTGAAAGGGCAACGCCTGAAAGTCGTCGTGCCCCCCATGGTTGCACTGGAAGTCAGCCCAGACATGACGCTGAATGCGTCGCCGAAGTCCGTGAATGTGAATGGCAGTGTCTCGGTTCCTTGGGGGCGTATTGTGGTGGAAAACCTGCCAGCATCGGCGGTACAGGTTTCGAGTGATGTGGTGATCCTGAACGACGATCTTCAGCCTGTTTCTGAGGAAGAAAGCAACCCGATCACGGTGAACGCTAACATTGCGGTCAATATTGGTGATGACGTTCGCCTTGAAGCCTTTGGTCTGAAAACCAATCTGGTAGGTAAACTGGATGTGGCCAGCAATAGAAAAGGACCAAACATTAACGGCGAGATCAATCTGGAAGAAGGGACATACCGTTCATTTGGTCAGGATCTGCAAATCAAAAAAGGTCAGATCCTGTTTAATGGTCCGCCTGAGCAGCCGTATCTGCAAGTGGAAGCGATCCGCAATCCAGACGCCATTGAAGATGGCGTCGAAGCAGGTATCCGTGTGACAGGACCTGCGGATGCACCGGAAGTACAGGTGTTCTCAGACCCTGCCATGCCGCAGGCAAATGCTCTGTCTTACCTCACACGCGGCCGGAATCTGGACAGCGAATCAGACGGCAATGCAATGACGTCGATGCTTATTGGCCTTGGCCTTTCCCAAAGCGGTAAGCTGGTGGGTCAGATTGGCGAAGCCTTTGGTGTGCAGGATTTAACCGTGGACACATCAGGTAGCGGTAATGACGAGAAGGTCGAAGTGTCTGGTTATATTTTGCCGGGGCTTCAAGTGAAATATGGTGTGGGTATTTTTACCAGCTTGCCGGAATTCACTGTACGTTACCGCCTGTTGTCTGATCTGTATGTTGAGGCGGTTTCCGGCGCGGACAATGCGGTCGACCTGCTTTACCAGTTCAGTATCAAGTAAGCCAAAAACAAAGCCCGGCAATATTGCCGGGCTTTGACGTTTTAGATGCTTACTCTTCGCCAGGGTATGTTTCGAGGAACTCTTCGACCTTTTCCACCATATGGGTGGAGCCAACAAAAAACGGCACGCGCTGGTGAAGCTCAGTGGGTTTGATGTCCATGATACGCTGCGCGCCATCAGACGCCTTACCACCCGCCTGTTCGATGATGAAGGCCATGGGGTTGCATTCATAAAGCAGGCGAAGCTTACCGCTGCGATATGCGGCAGTGCTTGGGTACAGATACAGACCACCCTTGAGCATGTTGCGGTGGAAGTCTGACACCAGTGAGCCAATGTAGCGCGACGTGTATGGGCGTCCGTCTTCCGGCACATTCTCCTGACAGTACTTGATGTACTTCTTCACCCCGAGAGGGAAGCGGATGTAGTTCCCTTCGTTGATGGAGTAGATTTTGCCATCCTCTGGAATTGTCATGTTCTCGTGGGAAAGACAGAACGCACCGATGGATGGGTCATAGGTAAAGCCATGCACGCCATTACCAGTGGTGTAAACCAGCATGGTTGAGGAGCCATAGATGATGTAGCCTGCCGCGACTTGTTGGCTACCCGGCTGAAGGAAATCCTCCATGGTAGCCGGCTGACCAATAGGAGAAACGCGGCGGTAGATGGAGAAGATGGTGCCTACTGAGACGTTCACGTCGATATTGGAAGAACCATCGAGTGGATCCATCAGGATGACATATTTGGCGTTGCGGCCAAGTTCGGTGTCGAAGATAACGGCGTCATCTTCTTCTTCACTGGCTACGCCACACACTTGATCCCGTGCAGCCATCGCTGCTTTGAATTTCTCGTTGGCGTAGACGTCCAGTTTTTGTTGTTCTTCGCCCTGGGCGTTCTTTCCACCAAATGCACCAGTGATATCAGCGAGTCCCGCTTTGTTGATTTCACGGTTGACGATTTTGGCAGCAAGTCGGATAGAAGAGAGGAGTGAGCTGAGCTCTCCACTGGCGTTCGGGTATTCATGTTGCTTTTCAACAATGAACTCGCCAAGTGTACGCATATCGGACATTCCAGATCCTTTTGATGTCTGTTATTAGATTCTTGGGTAAGATGCTGGAAAACAAAGTCGCAAGCGAAGAGCAATAAGGCCTTTGCTTTCCTGGTTGATTCGAAGCGTCCGGTGCATCGCTTGGGTGGCAGGCAAAAGTTTTTGCCAAAAACGTGACGTCACAACCGGACAAAAAATCAACTTGTTACACAGTTTATAGTGTAGAACTTTTTATTCGTATCGAAGTAATTTGGACATGTCGGGATCTGTGATCCTTAGGGAATCAGACCGGGCAAAGTCACTGATTTAAGCTGACGGAACCTTATGCATATACACATTTTAGGGATTTGCGGCACCTTTATGGGCGGTGCAGCCATTCTAGCCAGACAACTGGGTCATAAAGTGACAGGTTGTGACGCCAATGTTTACCCGCCAATGAGCACACTGCTGGAATCTCAGGGTATTGAGATCATTCAGGGCTATGATCCTTCCCAACTTGATCCTGCGCCGGATCTGGTGGTGGTTGGAAATGCCATGAGCCGCGGAAATCCGTGTGTGGAATATGTGCTGAATAACAATCTCAACTACACCTCTGGTCCTCAGTGGTTATTAGACTTCCTGCTGAAAGATCGTTGGGTGCTGGCGGTGGCGGGCACGCACGGCAAAACCACGACAGCGAGCATGCTGGCTTGGGTTTTGGAAGATTGCGGTTATCAGCCGGGTTTTTTGATTGGCGGTGTACCGGGTAACTTTGGCGTATCTGCGCGCCTCGGTGAAACCATGTTCTTCGTGGTCGAAGCGGATGAATACGACAGCGCTTTTTTCGATAAGCGTTCTAAGTTCGTGCATTACCACCCACGCACGCTGATTATGAACAATCTTGAGTTCGATCATGCTGACATCTTTGACGATCTGAATGCTATCAAACGTCAATTCCATCATTTGGTAAGAACCGTACCGGGGATCGGTCGTATCATTGCTCCTTCGAATGATGAAAACATCAAATCGACGTTAGAGATGGGTTGCTGGAGCGAGCTGGAGTTTGCTGGTGAAGATGGCACCTGGAAGGCGGAAAAGCGCGTGGCCGACGGCAGTGAATTTGATGTTTGGTTTGAGGGCGAGTTGGTTGGCACGGTGAAGTGGGATCTGATTGGCGACCATAACGTCAGCAATGCATTGATGACCATTGCTGCCGCCCGTCATGTGGGAGTGACACCGGATTTGGCATGTGAAGCCTTAGGCCGTTTCATCAACACCAAACGTCGTCTCGAGCACAAAGGTGACTTCAATGGCGTCACGGTTTACGACGACTTTGCCCACCACCCAACTGCGATTAAAACCACGCTGGAAGGCTTGCGCGCCAAAGTGGGAGAACGCCGTATACTTGCGGTGTTAGAGCCGAGATCCAACACTATGAAGCTTGGCGTACATAAAGATGAGATTGCACCATCAATGGATGCTGCCGA
Source organism: Grimontia sp. SpTr1 (assembly GCF_947387585.1). Taxonomy (NCBI): domain Bacteria; kingdom Pseudomonadati; phylum Pseudomonadota; class Gammaproteobacteria; order Vibrionales; family Vibrionaceae; genus Grimontia; species Grimontia sp. SpTr1. The sequence continues at coordinate 138,867 of NZ_CANDOD010000006.1, read as the reverse complement.
TGAAGTATTGCTGTTCCAACCGGAACACATCAAGTGGTCGGTGAAAGACGTGGCAGAGGCCTGTAAAGCGCCGGCGAAAACCTTCGACGAGATTGATGCTCTGGTTTCAGGCATCGTCAGCGAGGCAAATGCAGACGACGTTATACTGGTGATGAGCAACGGTGGTTTTGGCGGCATACACGACAAGCTCAAAGCCGCGTTGGAACAACGATAAGGAACACATGACAAGTTCAATGAGTGACAAACGCATCACACTGGCCTGGAGCGGTGCTTCAGGCGCACCGTATGGGCTTCGTCTGCTAGAGTGCTTGTTGGCGGCTGACTATGAAGTTTATCTTTTGGTGTCATCTGCGGCACGTGTGGTGTTGGCCACTGAACACGGTTTGAAACTGCCATCAGGTCCTGAAGCGGCAAAAGAAGCCTTAGTGAAGCACCTCAATGCACCCACTGACAAATTGGTAGTGTGTGGCAAGGAAGACTGGTTCTCGCCAGTGGCATCTGGCTCCGCAGCACCCAAGAAAATGGTGGTGTGCCCATGCTCCGCTGGCTCGCTGGCAGCGATTGCCCATGGGATGTCGGATAATCTGGCAGAGCGTGCTGCAGATGTGGTGCTGAAAGAACGCGGCCAATTGCTATTGGTGGTGCGCGAGACTCCGTTTTCCACTTTGCATTTAGAAAACATGCTGAAGTTGTCGCAAATGGGCGTGACCATCATGCCCGCGGCGCCGGGCTTTTATCATCAACCCAAGTCTATCGACGATCTGGTGGACTTTATGGTGGCGCGCATTCTCGATCACCTCGGTATCGAACAGGTCCTCGTACCGCGGTGGGGTTACGATCAGCGCGATAAATAACTCTGATTGAGATAAAGAAAAAGGGCGGTATCTATATCGCCCTTTTTAGCTCTTGGTGTTGCAATCAGCCTTGTGGCTTCATGATCAACACGTTGATTTTTGACTGCTCCAGCACCTTAGATGCCACAGAGCCGATAATAAGTTTGTTCGCTTTAGAGCGTTTGTGGCTAGGCATCACAATCAAATCGCAGCCAAGGCTGTCAGCGGTTTTGACGATGGCCTTGTAAGGTTTGCCCTCCGCTACAGATAAATCATACGCCAGACCTTCCGGCACCATGCGCTCGGCAAAGGCTTTCAGGTTGTTACGCACGTCCTGCTTCATCTGGCGGGCAGCGTCTTCCGGGAAGTAAGACTGCACCATGGAGTTGTGAATGCCCGGTAGGGCGGTCAACAGATGCAAGGTTGCACCCGTTTGTCCTGCGATCCAAACAGCGTGCTCAACGGCTTTGTCAGCGAAGCTTTCATCATTCAAATCAACAGGGACCAGAATGTGTTTATACATATCGTCTACTCTCTTGTGTGGTAGTGACCGGGGCTTTAAGCCCCGGACTGATTACGCTGTTTGTTGTTTTTCTGCTCTCGCACGGCGGCGTTGATTCCATGCCATGGCAGCAAGCAGGATAAGAGTTGGCACAAATACCCATTCTTTCGCTGGGCGCTCAGCAGGTGTGCTTACCTGAACAATTTCCCAGTCGAAATCGATACCTGCATCAGACGCCGGGCTGCCCCACTGAACCATATCGACCAGTTTCGAACCTTCTTCATCACGAAGTTCTAAACCGGTAGACAGCACACGTGCCAGACCTTCTGCTTCTTCATAGTTCACTGGAAGGTGTACGTGTTTGGTGATGACATCGCCATCAATGGTCTCACCACGAACCTGTAGGTTAAGCGTTTGACCATTTGGCAGTTTTTCTGCCACTTCAATGATAGCTGAACCTGGGTAATCGTTCGTTGGTGGAAACACTTGATCCCACCAGTAACCCGGACGGAACAGTGAGAAGGTGATCAGCAACATGAGGAGGGTTTCCCACCACTTGTTCTTGGTAAACCACCATCCCTGTGTGGCGGACGAGAATACCAGCATGGCGATCACTGCGGAGCCTATGGTCAGCAGAAGATGCACAGGGCCTTCAATATCCATCAACAGCAGTTGGGTGTTGAAGATGAACATAAACGGCAGGATTGCAGTACGGATATCGTAAGTGAAACCCTGAATACCAGTTTTTATTGGGTCAGATTTCGCAATCGCCGCTGCCGCAAAGGCCGCGAGACCAACTGGTGGGGTGTCATCTGCCAGAATACCGAAGTAGAACACGAACAGGTGAACGGCGATCAAAGGAATGATAAGACCTTCCTGAGCACCCAGTGTCACGATAACTGGTGCCATCAGGGTCGATACCACGATGTAGTTTGCCGTCGTTGGCAGACCCATACCCAAGATCAGGCTGATGATTGCGGTGAACAGCAGCATCAACATGATGTTACCGCCAGAGATGAACTCGACGAAGTCAGTCATCACCAGACCGATACCAGTCAGTGTGACCACGCCTACCACAATGCCTGCAGCAGCAGTCGCTACACCGATACCAATCATGTTACGTGCACCGGCAACAAAGCCCTCTGCCAAGTCGATGAAACCGTTTTTGATTTCTTCACCGAAGTTAGATTCGCCATGGAAGAAAGCAAACAGTGGGCGTTGAGTGACGACGATGAACATCATAAACAAGGTTGCCCAGAATGCAGACAGACCTGGTGAGAAGCGTTCAACCATCAGACACCAAACCAGTACTACGATTGGCAGCAGGTAGTAGAGACCAGAACGAGCGGTTGGACCCGGATCCGGCAGCTCTGAAAGGTCAGTGTCTGCAGGGTCTTCTACTGCGTCTTTCTTGTATTGCGCTGAGTAGCGAACCAGTGCGATGTAGGCAATGAAAATCGCAACCGCAATGATTGGGCTTGCCGCAGCGCCAAACACATCTTTCGTCCAGCCAATACCGTAGTAAACCGCAAAGCTCAGCACGCAGATACCAATGACGATGGTCAGGAAGCTCAGCAGAGACTGTACCAAGGTTGATTGATGGCGACGTGGAAGGCCTGTCATGCCTGCCTTACAAGCTTCAAGGTGAACGATGTAGATAAGTGCGATGTAAGAAATGATGGCAGGCAAAATCGCCGCCTTAATCACTTCGATGTAAGGAATACCGACGTATTCCACCATCAGGAAGGCCGCCGCACCCATGATAGGTGGTGTCAGCTGACCATTCGTTGACGCAGCAACCTCTACCGCACCGGCTTTTGTTCCTGGGAAACCGACACGTTTCATCAGTGGAATGGTGAATACACCAGTGGTTACCACGTTTGCGATAGATGAACCTGAAATCAGGCCGGAAAGGCCAGAAGCCACAACGGCTGCTTTTGCCGGACCACCACGCATGTGGCCGAGCATAGAAAACGCCACTTTGATGAAGTAGCCACCTGCACCCGCACGATCAAGCAGGGCACCGAAGAGTACAAACAGGAAAACAAAAGACGTTGATACACCCAGCGCAACACCAAATACACCCTCTGTGGTCAGCCACATGTGGGACATGGCTTTGTTCAGGCTTGCCCCTTTGTGCGCGATAACATCGGGCATGTGGGGACCTGCGAAGGTATAGAGCAGGAAGACCAGCGCAACCACCATCAGCGGTGGGCCTAAGGCGCGTCTTGTCGCTTCCAGCAACAAAATCATACCTGTGACTGCAACAACAATATCAAACGTTGTTGGTGCACCAGCGCGTGAAGCGAGTTCGGTATAGAACAGGAAGAGATACCCGGCTGCAAAACTTCCTGCGAGGGCAAATATCCAGTCTTGGACAGGAATGCGATCTCGTGGAGAGTTTTTCAATGCAGGGTAAGCGGTGAATGCCAGAAAGATAGCAAACGCCAAGTGAATCGATCGTGCCTCGGTATCATTGAGCGCGACGGTAAATGGTGAGGCATACCAGAGCTGGAAAATAGACCAGCACAGGGGAACGAACCAGAGGATCTTCCCTGATATACCTGACGGAGCGCGGGCTCCGGTGTCCGCTTGAGCGACGATATCCTGCGCTTCTTGCGGTGTCTCGGTCGTCTTCGTCATGCCATTGTCCTTTAATCGGCAAGTAAAAGTGTAAAAAAACCTGACATCAGATGCGGATAACCCGCAACAAAGCGGGCTATCTCCACAGCGTGTTTCATACGCCTTTATTGTCTTCACCTAATGACGAGTACTGCTTTGCACGGTCTTGTGTAAGACTCAGTTTATTTTGTGTATTTAGGATTCTTTGGTTATGAATGATAACAAATCCGTTTCCAAAATTTAAAACTAGCGAAATATTTTGTCATGGTATTTCGCATCGAATTGAGGCGTGAGGGAAGATAAAAGCAAGAAAGTCTCAATAATGAGATGGGAGGTGGTGCCGAAGTGTGACTACTTGGATAAAGAAATAGGCTGGATGATCGGAAAATCATCCAGCCTATTTTTAGACGGTTTTCTCTGTTTGAATTAGCGGGAGTAATCGAAAAGTCCGCAAACGGCCTCAAACAGTCGCGCAGTGGTGGTTGAGCGCGTTGGGGTGATAAAGATGGTGTCGTCACCAGCCACTACACCAAGGATACCTTCTGCTTTACCCAGAGAATCCAAGAGGCGAGCGATAAGCTGAGCTGCACCAGGACCAGTATGGATAACCACCAACGCATCGTTGTAGTCGATATCCATGACCAGCTCTTTCAGCGGGCTGCTGGTAGTGGGTACGCCAAGTTCCACTGGCAGGCAGTACACCATTTCCATTTTTGCGTTGCGAGTGCGTACAGCGCCGAACTTGGTCAGCATGCGGGAGACTTTAGATTGATTAATGTTCTCAAAGCCTTGCGCTTTCAGAGCATCCACGATTTCGCCCTGGGAGCTGAATTTCTCTTCTTTCAGGATGGCTTTAAAAGCCTTCACCAATTGATCTTGTTTATCTGAATTGCGCATATTTCTTCTTTCTTCCCCGTGTCAGGATGGCGCATTCTTGCATAGTGATTCAGTCACGGGCAATAAAATCAGCGGTAAAGTGACGCACCTATCACCTTTCAACAGGCTTGAGGAGCTTTGACGGTAAAAATGAGAAGCGCGGCTTATCCTCATGCCGATAAGCTTGTGGTTATCTATGATGGGAACGTATCATGCACAAAGGTCCGTTATGCATACGGGGTTGTCAGTGAATGTAAGTAAACCACCTTATGCTGACTTACCTCGTATCCAAGGTCTGAAATAATAAAATCGTAAATAAGGAGAACGAGATGAAAGTTGCTGTGATTGGCGCCGCTGGTGGCATTGGTCAAGCTTTAGCCCTGCTTTTGAAAAACCGTCTGCCTGCGGGTTCAGATTTGGCTCTGTATGACATTGCGCCGGTAACGCCAGGTGTTGCTGTCGATCTTAGCCACATCCCGACCCCAGTATCTATCAAAGGTTACAGCGGTGAAGATCCATCACCTGCACTGGAAGGTGCTGACGTGGTTCTGATTTCTGCCGGTGTAGCGCGTAAACCAGGTATGGATCGTTCAGATCTTTTCAACGTGAACGCGGGTATCGTTCGTTCTCTGAGTGAAAGAATTGCTGATGTGTGCCCGAAAGCACTGATCGGTATTATCACTAACCCTGTGAACACCACTGTTGCTATCGCGGCAGAAGTGCTGAAAGCAAAAGGTGTTTACGACAAGAACCGTCTCTTTGGTGTGACCACGCTAGATATCATCCGTTCTGAAACTTTTGTGGCTGAGCTGAAAGGTAAAGATCCAAGCGATGTTCGCGTACCAGTTATCGGCGGTCACTCTGGCGTAACTATCCTGCCACTGCTGTCTCAGGTTGAAGGTGTTGAGTTTACTGAAGAAGAAGTGGCTGCACTGACACCACGTATCCAAAACGCGGGCACTGAAGTGGTTGAAGCAAAAGCGGGTGGCGGTTCTGCGACTCTGTCTATGGGTCAGGCTGCATGTCGCTTTGGTCTGGCGCTGGTTCGCGCAGCTCAAGGCGAACAAGACGTTGTTGAGTGTGCTTATGTGGAAGGCGATGGTAAATACGCACGCTTCTTCGCTCAACCAGTACGTCTGGGCAAAAACGGTGTGGAAGAGATCCTGGATCACGGCCCACTGAGTGCTTTCGAGCAAAACGCACTGGACAGCATGCTGGATACACTGCGTAAAGATATCCAACTGGGCGAAGAGTTCGTTAAGTAACTTTTCCCTCAAAGAGAAAAAGCGGCTGGTAAGCCGCTTTTTTTATGCCCGCGCTGTTCGATTATTCGCTGGTAACTTTACTGTCGAGTGTTTTGCCTAAGCGCTCGACCCAAAAGTTGATCGCATCTTTGGCATCGTCCAGTGAGTCAATCATGGTGGACAAGTCTTTATTTCCTGTCTCTCGGTCTATGACGGCGAAAAGTGGCTTGTCATCACTTGCGTCACTGACCAATAACTCAATCGTCGCGCTGCCGACATTCGTGTGTTCACCAGTGGTGATCTTTGAGATCGTAGAAATACCTAATCCGACAGGGAGCAGGCTACTGGTCACCGCCAGAATTGGATTTGGCGTTTCTACGTTGCTGATTGCAATACTCAGTCGAAGCGTATTGTTTTCAGGTGTTTCAACGATACGTTTGTGCGGAGCAATCTTTTCTTTAATTGTTTGTGCAAGATATTCTGTTAACTCGTGAATATCTTCGTCATCTAGTTCATTGCTTTCTGACGTTAATACGTAAATCCTGTCCAAAACGACGGAGTCATATTGGGCAAGCTTGCGTTTTAATCTTGCTTCATCGCGTAATCCCACGCGCGCCCATACCAGATCAACGCCGCCTTCAGGGCCGGTTTTAAAATCTTCGTATGAGGTGAATGAAGTCGCGGGAATACGATTGCCTCCGGCACAGCCGAAAAGCATGGCACTGCCTAACACAATGGCAGCGGCTTTCATGGGAAAGGGCTTCAACATTTCTTCCTTAAAATCGCATCAAAAAGAAAACGCACCCTGGGGTGCGTTAAACAAGATTACTTTTTACGGTGCACAGCAATGTGTGCCAGCGCTTTGAGCGCCTCTTTATATTCTGAATCTGGAATAGGCGCGAGGGCTTCTATGGCCTTCTCCGCTTCTTCCTCCGCGCGTTGGCGAGTGTATTGCAGAGAGCCGCATTGCTCCATGCAGGCAAGGATAGGATCGAGTTTGTCCAGACCATTACCTTGTTCGATCGCTTCACGGATCATGGCTGCCTGCTCGGTGTTACCGTTGAGCATGGCGTGTAGCAATGGCAGGGTAGGTTTGCCTTCAGCCAAGTCGTCTCCGGTATTTTTGCCCATCTCATCGCCTTGTGAGGTGTAATCCATCACATCATCAATAAGCTGGAAAGCGGTGCCAAGGTAGCGGCCGTAATCCTGCATCGCTTTTTCAATATCTTCTGAAGAATCAGACAGGATCGCACCGATCTGGGTTGCCGCTTCAAAAAGACGCGCAGTTTTTGAGTAGATCACCTGCATGTAACTTTCTTCAGTGGTGTCGGGGTCATTACAGTTCATCAACTGCAAAACCTCGCCTTCTGCGATCACATTGGTAGCTTCACTCATCAGATCGAGGATCCTCAAAGATCGAAGCTCTGTCATCATCTGGAATGAGCGTGTATAAATGTAGTCGCCCACCAGCACGCTGGCTGCATTGCCAAACATAGCATTGGCAGTTGCTTTGCCACGGCGAAGGTCCGATTCATCGACAACATCGTCGTGTAGCAGGGTAGCGGTATGGATGAATTCGATAAAGGCAGCGGCGGTGATGTGTCCTTCACCTTGATAATTCAGCGCACGGGCTGATAAAACAGCAAGCATTGGGCGCAGGCGTTTGCCTCCACCACTGACGATATAAAAACCTAATTGGTTAATCAGGGCGACGTCAGAATTCAGTTGCGCAAGTATTTTTTTGTCCACTTTTGCCATGTCATCGGCAGTCAGTGCTTGGATGGTGTTAAAATCCATTGATGCGTCCGGTCCAAGGGAAGATTGCAGTTTGCTGCTCTCGTTTTTGCGATGATAGTACACTAAAATTCCTTACTCGACACAGTATCAATGTTGGCAAAATAAGCGGTTAAATACAGTGAACAGGTTTTCGCCAATTTTCTTTCACTACCCTCTTGCCAGAAGGCGAATCTTACCGTAGAATTCGCGCCCTATTGATGAATTAAATGCGCACCCCTCACTGCACAATTTTTAAACGCAGAAGGCTGTGCGGAAATGCGGAGAAAACCATGTACGCAGTTTTCCAAAGTGGTGGTAAACAACACCGTGTAAGCGAAGGCCAAACTATTCGCTTGGAAAAGCTAGACATCGAAACTGGCTCAACTGTTGAGTTTGATTCTGTTCTGCTGGTAGCTAACGGCGAAGAAATCACCGTTGGTGCACCGTTCGTAGCAGGCGGTAAAGTAACTGCTGAAGTAGTTACCCACGGTCGTGGCGACAAAGTGAAAATCGTTAAGTTCCGTCGTCGTAAGCATTCTCGTAAGCAAATGGGCCACCGTCAGTGGTTCACTGAAGTCAAAATTACTGGCATCAGCGCTTAATCTAGGAGAAGAGATAAATGGCACATAAAAAAGCTGGCGGTTCTACTCGTAACGGCCGTGATTCAGAAAGCAAACGTCTTGGTGTTAAGCGCTTCGGTGGTGAGTCTGTTCTGGCAGGTAACATCATCGTTCGTCAACGTGGTACTAAGTTCCACGCTGGCACTAACGTAGGTTGCGGTAAAGACCACACTCTGTTCGCTCTGTCTGATGGCAAAGTGAAGTTCGAGGTTAAAGGTCCTAAGAACCGTAAATTCGTTAGCATCGAAGCTGAATAATAGCCCTCGATACTGATTCTGAAGCCCTGCCTTACGGCGGGGCTTTTTGTTGCATAGCTAAGTGACTTTTGTCCAAGAGCATTTAGCTATACAACATAAATGTAAGCTCAGGCGGCTCAGCAGCGAATTTACGCATGCCGCGTATCGTTCGCGGCTTGAAGGGAATCGCGTCACGTGAATGTCACAGATGTCACTAATGCATCTGTCGGCATATATAGCGAGACAATACTGAACGCAACCCGGCTTTTGATCCTAAGATCTTCAATAACGGACAAGGATCATCGGCCAGAAGTGCTCCATCAGGGTGCTGCTCGATCGCCAATGTAAACCCAGAACACGTAATACCTTCCAAGACGAAGGTGGTGAAGGGCATGGAGAAGAAAAATGAAATTTGTAGATGAAGCGGTAATCCGCGTTGAAGCCGGCGATGGCGGTAACGGTACAGTCAGTTTCCGTCGTGAGAAATATGTGCCTAAAGGTGGTCCTGACGGCGGTGACGGCGGCGATGGTGGCGACGTTTACCTGCTGGCAGATGAAAACCTGAACACCCTGATTGACTACCGCTTTGAGCGTTTCCACGCAGCGGGCCGTGGTGAAAATGGCCGTGGTGGTAACTGTACCGGTAAGCGTGGTGACGATCTGATATTGAATGTCCCTGTGGGTACCCGTGCCGTTGATGAAGACACCGGCGAAGTCATTGCTGACCTGACTCACCATGGTATGAAAATCATGGTGGCGAAGGGCGGTTGGCACGGCTTGGGTAATACCCGTTTCAAGTCCTCTGTAAACCGTGCTCCTCGCCAAAAATCGATGGGTACCAAGGGCGAACTGCGTCACCTGCGTCTTGAGCTGCTTCTGTTGGCTGACGTGGGTATGCTGGGTCTGCCTAATGCAGGTAAGTCTACCTTCATCCGTGCGGTATCAGCGGCTAAGCCTAAAGTGGCGGACTATCCGTTCACCACATTGGTACCAAGTTTGGGCGTGGTGCGTGTTGCTGACAACAAGAGCTTTGTTGTTGCCGATATCCCAGGTCTGATTGAAGGTGCTGCGGAAGGTGCCGGCCTCGGTATTCGATTCCTGAAACACCTTGAACGCTGTCGTGTGCTGCTGCATATGATTGACCTGATGCCCGTTGACGGTTCTGATCCTGTCGATAATGCATTCACTATTATCGAAGAGCTTCAACGCTACAGCGAGAAGCTGGCTGATAAGCCACGTTGGATCCTGTTTAACAAGATCGACCTGATGAGTGAAGAAGATGCGGAAGCGGAAATCGAGCGTATTCTTGATGCATTAGGTTGGGATGAACCTTACTACGCGATCTCTGCTATCAACAAAGGCAATACTCAGCAGCTCACTTACGATCTGATGGAATTCATCGAATCGCTGCCAACGGCCATTGAGCCGGAAGAAGCGGCTGAAGAAGCTAAAGTTGAATTCAAGTGGGATGACTACCACGAGCAGGAAATCAAGAAGCAGTCTAAGTCTGATGATGACGACGATGATGACTGGGATGATTGGAACGAAGACGATTACGACGTAGAGATCATCTACCGTCCATAATCCGGAATACATAGAAAACCGCCTAGATAAAGGCGGTTTTTTTTCGCCCAAATCAGTTCCGTAGGGAAAACCTGTGATGTAGCATGTCGCAGCCGTTTGAAAATAAAGGATCAATAGCAGATGAAGATCAGTATGATTGCCGCAATGGCGAAGGGACGTGTGATAGGGAAAGACAACGCCATGCCTTGGCATCTGCCTGCCGATTTTACCTGGTTCAAACAAAACACGTTAGGCAAGCCAGTCATCATGGGTCGGAAAACTTATGAGTCCATTGGCCGCCCGCTGCCGGGTCGACGTAATATCGTGATCAGTCGAGATGAAAACTGGTCAGCAGAAGGAGTGGAGAGCACTACCAGCATTGACGCAGCGATTGCGCTAGCAGGTGATGTTGAAGAAGCGGTGATCATTGGTGGTGGTACCATTTATGAAGCGAGCATGCCCCGGGCTGATAAGCTTTGTCTGACCTTTATTGATGCGGAGATAGACGGTGATACCTGTTTCCCTTATTGGGGGGAAGGATGGGCAGAGACGCACCGCGAATCCTATCAGGCTGATGAAAAGAACCGCTACAACATGGAGTTTGTGGTGTTAGAGCGGGCGTAAGCGGTCAGGCATGAATCGGGCAAGGGCGAGAAAACCTTTGCCCATCTTCCCATCTCACCATGGTGAGTGAACCACCCCACACACAGCCAGTATCCAGCCCTAACAGATTGTCAGTTAATACGCCGCCAAGTGCTGCCCAATGGCCAAAAACCAGCGTTTCGTCAATCGTGCGACGATTTGGCATCTGAAACCAAGGCATGAGACTTCCATCTTTCACTTTCTCCGGAGGGAGTTTGCAGGCCATATCCAAGCTGCCATCCGGTTCACAAAAACGCATGCGTGTCATGGCATTGATGGCATAGCGATACTTCTCAATGCCTTTTAAGTTTGGTGACCAAAGTGCAGGTTCATTGGCATACATGTTTTTGAGTAGCCAAACATAACGATCACTTTTCAGGACGCTTTCCACTTCCCGGGCGTTTGTCTTAGCCGTATCAATATCCCAGACAGGAGGGATACCAGCATGGGTCATGACAAAACCTGGACTCTCTTCATTGGCCTGATCAACATGGATCAGCAGGGGCTGCTGGCGAAGCCAATTGAGCAACTCATCACGATCTTCAGCTTCCAGTATCGGTAGGGTTTTGTCTTTATCTTTTGGTTTCATGATCCCTTCAGAAACCGCTAAAAGGTGGAGATCATGATTTCCAAGAACCGTATGGCCATGCTTTCCTAAGGATTTAACAAACCTCAGTACTGCAAGGGAGTCTGGGCCACGGGCAACGAGATCTCCAGCTATGTATAGGTGATCGCTGTATGGATCAAAGCTAGCTTCTTTCAATAGTGCGTTAAGATCGTCAAAACAGCCCTGAATGTCGCCGACAAGGTAAGTAGCCACAGATGTTCCTAGTGGAGAATATTGGGAAGCGCGAGACGGAAAGGTGAGACTTCGATGTCGAATTCTTTCTCGTCGACATCGATCATGGTGTAGAACCCTTGCATCACTCCCACTGGGGTTTCCAGCACAGTGCCGCTGGTGTAAGTATATTCGTCGCCCGCTTCGATTAGGGGCTGTTCACCCACAACGCCTTCGCCCTCGATCACCAGTTTTTTGCCATTGGCATCGGTGACCAGCCATTTGCGGCGAAGAAGTTGCGCGTGACGATCACCATTGTTTTCAATGGTGATCGTATAGGAAAACACATAACGTTTTTTATCCGGCTCAGATTGTTCTTCTACGTAGTGAGTCAGCACACGAACCGTAAAGTTGTTGTTTATCATCCCTGAAGTGTTCCCTGAAATTATTGTTGATGGTTTGCATCCATCCAGTTTGCCAGTGCAACAAACTGTGCCAGCGTGAGGCTCTCTGGGCGTGCCGAAGGATCGATACCCAGCGATTCCATGGTTTCTGCATCAATCAGTGATTTGAAACAGTTACGCACTGTTTTACGGCGTTGGTTAAAGCCTTCTCGGCAAACACGCTCCAACCATTTAAGGCTAGTGGTTGGGTGTGGCAGCTCTTTGTGTGGAATAAGGCGCACAACGGCCGAGTCTACTTTTGGCGCAGGTTTAAACGCTGTTGGCGGCACTTCCAATACAGGTACAACTTTACAGTAGTACTGTGCCATAACTGTCAATCGGCCATAGGCTTTGCTGTTTGGACCGGCAGCCAGACGGTTAACAACCTCTTTTTGCAGCATAAAGTGCATGTCTTTGACTTTACCCGCAAAGCTAAAGAGGTGGAACATTAATGGCGTGGAAACGTTGTACGGCAGGTTACCGAAAATACGCAAAGGATTCTCTTCAGAGGACAATTGCGTAAAGTCAAACTTCATCGCATCGCCTTCATAGATGGTCAGTTTATCTGCCAAATCCGGGTGATGGCGAAGGCGTTCTGCGAGATCGCGGTCTAGCTCTACCACGCTCAGTTTGTCGACTTCGCGTGCAACAGGCTCGGTTAATGCCCCCAGACCTGGGCCTATCTCAACCAAGTTTTCGCCTGGCTGTGGATTAATCGCGGAAACGATGCCATCAATGATGTACGGATCGTTTAGGAAGTTCTGGCCAAAACGCTTGCGGGCGCGGTGACCAAGGTGGACTTTATCGCTCATGCTTTCTTATCTACTAATTCGAGGGCGTGGGATAGCGCTGTCCGCAGGCTTCCAGTATCCGCCGTTCCGGTACCCGCTAAATCCAATGCGGTACCATGATCTACTGAAGTTCGGATGAAAGGCAGGCCAAGCGTGATGTTGACTGACTTTCCAAATCCTTTGAATTTTAACACAGGCAGCCCCTGATCGTGATACATCGCCAATACGGCATCTGCATCTTTCAGGTACTTGTCCTGAAAAAGTGTGTCTGCAGGCAAAGGGCCAATGAGATTCATGCCTTGCTCGCGAAGTTTTTCAAGTGCTGGCTCGATGATGTCGATTTCCTCGCGGCCTAGGCAGCCATCTTCCCCAGCATGGGGATTCAAGCCGCAGACATAAATCTTAGGTTCAGTAATACCGAACTTGGATTTGAGGTCGTCGTTCAAAATACCAATCACCTGGAATAGGCGATCTTCGGTAATAGCTTTCGAGACATAGGCTAACGGAATATGGGTGGTGACCAAAGCAACGCGAAGTCCTTCAGTTGCCAACATCATGACGACTTGTTGCACATTAGCGTGGTGCTGGAAGAACTCAGTGTGGCCACTGAATGACACGCCGGCACGGTTAATCACACCTTTGTGAACCGGACCTGTCACCACTGCGGCAAACTCCCCCTGCATGTTACCTTCGGCTGCGCGGGTTAGGGTGTTTAACACATAGTGGCCATTCGCTTCATTGAGCTCGCCTGCTACTACGTCAGCTTCAAGTGGCTCATCACAAACTACCAGTACGCCCGGTTGATGGGCCTTGGGTGCTGCTGATGGGTCGTAATCTTCAAAGCTGACGCTAATACCGAGCTGCTTGGCGCGCTCTGCCAGCATTGCTTTATTGGCACAAACCACCAGCTCGTGGGGCCAATTGTCATGCGCAAGCGCGAGAACCAAATCAGGACCGATTCCCGCTGGTTCTCCTGGGGTGATCGCAATGCGTTTTGGATTAGCTGTCTTCATCAAGGTTACCCACTTGTTCTACGTAAGCACCAGCACGAAGTTCTTGCAACCAAGCCTGTGCTTCTTCATTAAACTTACGGTTCAGCAGCATGCGGTAAGCACGGTTTTGCATTGCAGCGTCGGTGCGGTCAGCCTGGCGACGATCCAACACTTCGACAATGTGCCAGCCATGAACGGTTTTAAATGGTTCGCTGATTTGACCTTCTGGGAGCGTGTCGACTTTATCTTTGAATTCAGGCACATAAAGCTCTGAGGTTTGCCAGCCAAGGTCGCCTCCTTTCACCGCAGAGCCTGGATCGGCACTGTATTGTTTGGCTAAATCGTCAAAGGTTTTCTCGCCCTTGTTGATTTGCGCAATCATTTGGTTGAGCTGACGTTTCGCACCATCATCACTCAGTACGATAGAAGGCTTAATGAGGATATGACGGGCTTTCACTTCGGTGACGGCGACAGATTGAAGGCCTTTTACATCAGCAATTTTCAGAATGTGATAACCCACACCGCTGCGGAATGGACCAATGACAGCACCTTTGCCGTTGCTTTTGATTTGATCGGCGAAGATGGTTGGCATTTCCTCAAGGCGCATCCATCCCCAATCACCGCCATCAAGTGCTTTCGGGCCTTTGGAGTTTGCAAGAGCGAGCGCTTTGAAATTGGCGCCAGCCTCAAGCTCAGAAACCAGCTCGTTGGCTTTGGCCGCGACAGCATCACGCTCGTCCTTGTCTGCATCTTCATCTAATCGAAGTTGGATATGACTCAGTCGGTATTCAACGTTCTCTAAATTCTTTGCGTTGAGTTGGGATGCCAGTGACTCCACTTCCTGAGGAAGAATATTAATGCGGCGTCTAACCTGAGCATTACGCGCTTCGCTGATGGTCATCTCACGGCGGATTTGGTCTCGGTAAGACGACCAAGTGATACCGCTACGTTTTAACTCTTCACGTAGTTGGTTTACAGACACATCCTTGTCTTTGGCGATAGAGTCAATGGCCTGCTCTAAGCGGGTGTCGTCGATACGAATACCCAATCTTTTGGCTTCTTGAAGCTGGAGTTCTTCAATGATGAGCTGGTCGAGGATTTGTTGCTCGAGCACATCTTCTGGTGGTAGGTTTGCCGTATCTGCGTTCAAAGCCACTGTCTTTTTTAGAGATTCGACATCACTTGAAAGGATCACTCCTTCATTCACAACAGTGATAACGCGATCTAATTCTGCCGGGGAAGCCGACACCATTAACGAACTGGCTGAGATTGCCGTGGCCAGTAAAGCTTTCGTCCATTTATTCATTTGTGTTTCCAAAATCTCAAAATTAGTTCTTAAGGCCAAACGGATTGCGGTAACCCAAGGCGTTGCCGCTGGCGGTGCTGTAGCCAAAGCCTGCGTTAGCACCAAGACCAAGCAGACTGAATGACAAGCTGATGTTGTTGTCGTATCGCGCAGTATTATTGATATTGCTGCGCGCCAGCAGATATTCGTTGTAACTTAGGCCAATCACCCAGCAAGCAGATGTGTATGTCAGACCAAACTGGTTTTCTAACATTAGATCTTGCGTTAAGTCGTGAAAGTACTGCCCCTGAAAATTCACATTTGAAGTGATGGGAAAGCCAGTGACTAAACCAACTTGGGAAATCCCGTCTTCAGTGATCTGGTCTAAATTGTCGAACCCAACGGTACTCGCGATGTAATCTTTTGCTACGTATCGATAACTGGTTTGAGCATAAAACTCGCCATCCCGATATTCCAAAGTGGCATTGCCAAATTGCAAGTCACTGAGATTACTATCGTATTCCAATGACCCTCTGACAAACAGGTAATCATTGAGGTTCAGCTCACTTTCAATTGCCCACGCGGAGTAATTAATGGATGTATCTTCCTGATTGCCGAAGCGATCAAGATAATAAATCTGTCCAAATGCCAGATTAAATCGTTCTTTGTATCCATCGTCAAAGAAGCGGGTCGCAGCACCAACCGTAAATTGGTTAGCCGGGTTGATATAGTCGACACTGCTGTATTGGTTAGCCCTAAACAGGCCATAGTAATCCGTTTGTAGGCGCGCAGTATCGTAGCCACCACCTGAGTAGTTGACCGGGTTGTAAATGCCAGATTGGTCAACGTCTTTGATGTAAAGATACTGAATTTGCGGTTCCAGAGTCTGTGTATATGGGGTATCGAAGAATGCACCATTGCGTTCCAGCGTCACGACGGCGTGAAGTCTTGTCATCGGCACCACGCGGGAGACTGTTTCCTCAAGCTCCTCACCATTAACACCAATCACACCATCAATATTTGACTGGTCGTAATAGGTGTAAAATAATTTACCTTCTGCAGTCGCACTCAACCAGGGCAGGTTGTAAGGCAGAACAATGGTGGGCTCAATGTTAAAGCGAAGCGCATCAGGTTTACTGTTGTCATCAGTTGCAAATTTACTGATTTGCGCTGGCATGTAAAAGTCAAATCCGAAGCCTGCCTCTGGACGATAATAGTTCATCGCTAACTGAGGCAATAAGCGGTATACAGAAGTGTCTTGGCTTAGAGGCTGAAAATTACGAACCGTCAGTGTTGAGTCCCAGTTCAGGTCACGATAGGACACTTCACCTGTTTGCAACAAGGTGTTGTCTTCACGGCTACCCACGCGCGAATCGGTGTGGCGTGTGAAGTAACTAAAATCACTGACCTTGCTGTAGTCAATATCGTATAGCCAGTGGTTTTGGATTCCGGAATGACTCCAGTTGAAACCCCAGCTCTTATCAAACTCAGGGTAGAGTTTATCTTCCCCCATGTATTCGAGCACCATGCTGCCTGAGCCCATTTCGGTGAGGTAACGGGGTTCCATGGTCATAAACAAGCCACGGTTAGACATATATTTAGGGGTAATGCGCATGTCAGCCTGGGGATGAATATTCCAGTAAAACGGCGTTTCCAGTCCGAAACCGTCGGTATCGTTCCAACTGATGGAAGGATAAAGGAAACCTGTCAGTCTGCCGTCTTCAACCGGCACGCGAAGGTAAGGCAGATAGAAAATCGGGGTATCTAACACTTCAAAGCGGGCGTGGTAGAGGTCAGCAAAAATGTCACCATCTTCCTTTTCCAACTTACCGGCACTGAAACGCCAGCTTTTGTCATCGTCAGGGCAGGTGGTGTAAGTGCCATCTTCCAACTCGTAGAAGGTGGTGCCGTTTTTAAATACGCGCTTGGCTTCGCCGCGGCCCGGGGTACACATCATTTTGTACTGGGCATCGTTCAGAGTAGTGTCTTCATTATCCAGATTGGTTTGCAAAGACTGACCGGAAATAGCGATTTCCCCGTCATGGAAATATACACTCCCTTCCGCGGTAACGATATTTTCCGGCTGGCGCAGCGTCGCTGTGTCGGCTTTAACAGTGCGATTACCCTGAGTCACCACGACGTCACCACGGTAAATGGCTTTTTCGTTGGCTTTGGCTTCAGCACTGTCTGCCTCAATTCTCACCGGTAAATTGTTGATATCATCTGTGTTGCCTGTATTTGGGCGACAGCGGTATTCCGGTGCAAGGCATTTTTCAGTCGGGATCACCAGCGGTTCTGTGCTGTCCTGAGTAACTTGGCTCTCTTCCGCCATGGCCTGTCCATAAAGGGCAAGGCAAATCATCGAGGATAAAAAACTTCTGGCAGTCAGTGACATTAAAACTCAATCCTGTTGTTGGCATACAGCACTGGTATACTCTTGCGCTGCGTCCTGGCAATTTTTTGCTGAAAAATGGGGGTTATGATAATGCAAATCATCTCTCACGGCACCTGCTTGCTGGCGGAATCGAGATAAATTAGTCAAATAGAGAATAATGCATGGCGATTTGGGGAAAAGTGCTGGGGGCATTTTTTGGCTTCCTGCTCGGTGGTCCTTTCGGATTATTGTTAGGTCTGTTTTTGGGGCATAAGTTCGATAAGGCAAGACAAAACGTTTCCTTGGGCGGTGGTTTTCAGGGGCAGAACCAGCAAGCGCGTCAACAGGCTTACTTTCATGCCACTTTTTCAGTCATGGGACATGTTGCCAAAGCCAAAGGTCAGGTGACGCAAAACGAAATTCGTCTTGCGACAGAGCTTATGGATCGGATGGGGCTGCATGGTGAAGCGAGACGGCAAGCACAAGATGCATTCCGTGAAGGTAAAGACGCCACGTTCCCGCTGGAAGAGACATTAGCGTCGGTTCGTCGCAACTGTGGTGGCCGGTTTGACCTGCTGCAGTTCTTCCTTGAGGTGCAAATTCAGGCTGCGTATGCCGATGGTTCTATGCACCCGAGCGAGCGTCAGGTGCTTTACACGATTGCCAGCACCCTAGGTTTTTCCCGTCGGCAACTCGAGCAGCGCTTGGCGATGCAGGAAGCGGCTTACCAGTTTTATCAACAACAGGGTGGCCAGCATCAAGGTCAGCAACAGTGGCAAAAAGGTTTTGGCGGGCCCAATATCGCTGACGCCTACAAAATTTTGGGTGTTGATGAAGATGCGAATGCACAGACAGTTAAACGTGCTCACAGAAAGCTGATGAATGAGCACCATCCGGATAAGCTAGCCGCAAAAGGTCTGCCACCTGAAATGATGGAGATGGCAAAACAAAAAGCGCAGGAAATTCAGGCAGCTTACGATCTGATCAAAAAAGAAAAGGGCTTTAAATAAGCCCTTACACGAGATTCTGTGGTTTACCTTCGATAAAGGCATTCAGGTTGTCGGTAAGTTGATTTGCCAGTGTCTGGATGCTGGAATCGCTGCCCCAAGCGACATGAGGGGTCAGGATTAAGTTCGGCATTCCTGCATGCGCCAACAATGGATTGCTGGTTGTAGCAGGCTCTTCAGTAAATACATCCACCCCTGCGCCAGCAATTTCGCCTTTCTTAAGCGCCTCAACCAGCGCCATTTCATCAACCAAGCCACCTCGTCCCGTGTTGATTAACACCGAAGTAGACTTCATTTTTGCAAGTTCTTCAGCGCCAATCAGGTTTCGGGTAGCATCGCTGAGCGGACAATGCAGGGTCAGGATATCGGTCTGTTGCAACATATCCTCAAATGAAACATACCCGTCTCGGACCGATGTTGCGCCTTTTCGTTCTGAGCGAATCACCTTCATGCCGACAGCGTTAGCGAGTATCGCTACTGCCTGTCCCAAACTACCTGACCCAATAATCCCGAGCGTGGCGCCAGCAATATCACCGATAGGATGAGTGAAGAAGCAAAATTGGTTCTTCTCTTTCCAAACACCCAGCTCAATGTCCCTGTGGTAGGCATTGAGGTTTCTTCTCAGAGCAAAAGCGAGCGCGATGACATGTTCTGGCACGGAGCGGGTGGCATAACCACGGATATTACAAACAGGAAGGTGGTTGGCTTTGCACCAGTCGATATCGACATTGTTATAGCCTGTTGCGGCCACGGCAATCAGCTTTAGCGATGGGAGTTGAGCCAACAGTTCTCCATTGAGGATGACTTTGTTAGCTATAACAATGGTGGCATCTTTGAGTCTGCTGAATACTTCTTCGGGTGATGTTTCTTCGAAGCTTTCCCATTGGTGAGGAAAAGAGGGCGAGGGAATACGGATATGAGAGGGGATAGTGGCACTATCCAGAAAGACAATCTTTTCCATGGCGGGCTTCCTTTTTCCGCCAGTGTAAAGCCGAACTGTTGATTACTTCAACAGTTCGGGGTCAGCTTTGATGCCTCGTCGTACCAGCGTGTCACTTGGCGCGTTGCCGTAAAAATCGCATGGTGCTGACAGGTGCATAGGTTTGCCTGATCCTGGATGGAGAAAACAGAGCTCTCCTGCATGAAGTTGCAGTCTCGGTGAGTATTTCAGTGCCTGTGGATGAGCGTAAAACTCGTCGCCGACAATTGGGTGTTCGAGCGCCAGCATATGAACGCGAAGCTGATGGGATCGACCCGTGAGAGGAAGAAGACGCACCAGTGAGGTTTTCTTTTCCCGCTTAATCACCTCGTAGTCTGTTACTGACGGCTTGCCGTTTTCGAAACACACCATTTGCTTTGGACGGTTTGGCCAGTCACAGATCAGCGGCAGGTCGATGCGTCCTTCATCCTGCTCTACATTGCCCCAAACGCGTGCGTAATAGAGCTTGTGGGTTACACGTTCACGGAACTGGGCTTTCAGGTGGCGTTCTGCCTCTTTATGTTTAGCAAACACAATCAGGCCAGAGGTCGACATATCGAGTCGGTGAACCAATTCAGCGTCAGGATATTCCGCCTTGATGCGTGACCATGCACTGTCGTAATGTGCAGGGTCGCGACCCGGGTTGGTCAGAAGACCACTCGGTTTGTTGATGGCAATGATGTCATCATCCTGATAGATAACATCCAACCAAGGATCCGTTGGCGGGTTATAGATAAAGTCGCTCATGGCTTTACTCGAAAAGGAACTGCTCGAAGGTTAGACGGGCGGCAGTTTAGCATGCCCCGATGTAAAGGGAAGACTGGATACAAAAAGGCACCGCCGAAGCAGTGCCTTGCCTTTGGGCTAGCACAGATTACTGATGGCTGACCACAATCACACGCAGCGCATCCAGATTTACCTGCGCTTGATTGATATAGCCACGAAGCTCGCCCATCTGGGTTTCAATTGCTTCCAGCTCATCGTCACGGATGTTCGGGTTCACGGCTTTCAGTGCCTGAAGGCGATCCAGCTCGGCACGAAGCTTGGCTGTCATCTCAGCTTCTGCCGCTTCTTTGACCACGGCCAGTTGTTTTTCAGCCAGCGGGTCGCCCATTTCGATCAAACCATGAATTTGGGTTTGAACTGAGGACACCAGTTTGCTTGCCAGATGGCGGTTCACAGGGCTCAGTTGACGGTGGAAGCCTTCAAACTCTACCTGCGCTGCCAGATCGTTGCCTTTTGCATCCAGAAGTACACGGATTGGGGTCGCTGGCAGGAACTGGTGAATGCCTGAGCTCTTCGGTGCCTGTGCATCGGCTACATACAGCAGCTCAAGGAACAGGGTGCCGACAGGGAGAGCCTTGTTTTTCAACAGGGAAACCGCAGTGGTGCCCACATCTTCAGAAAGCAGTAGATCAATACCGCCCTGGATCATTGGGTGTTCCCAACTGATAAAGTGCAGGTCTTCACGAGATAGCGCTGTTTCACGGTCAAAGGTGATGGTGCAGCCTTCGCTTGGCAGGCCAGGGTAGCTCGATACCAGCATGTGCTCTGAAGGCGTGACCACAATGGCATTCTCGCCTTTATCGTCCTGATTCAGACCAACCGTGTCAAACAGGCCTAACGCAAAGGTCACCAGATTGGTGTCGCCGTCATGGGAGGCGATGGTTTCTGCCAACGCCTTGGCATTGTCGCCGCCATTAGAGTGCATCTCCAGCAGACGGTCGCGGCCTTTTTCAAGCTCCGCTTTCAGCCTGTGGTGCATCTCGGCACTGGTTTCAATCAACGTATCCAGAGACTCGTCCAGACTGCCTTTCGCCAGCAGTTGCAGCAAATCTTCCTGAACGTGTTCAAAGACAGCACGGCCTGTCGGACAGGTCTCTTCAAAGGCGTTCAGGCCTTCATTGTACCAACGCGCCAGCAGTGCTTGCGACGTCCCTTCCATGAATGGGACGTGGATTTCGATGTCGCGCTTCTGGCCGATACGGTCCAGACGGCCAATACGTTGCTCCAACAAGTCTGGGTTCATTGGCAAATCGAACATCACCAGTTGGTTAGCAAACTGGAAGTTACGGCCTTCTGAGCCGATTTCAGAACAGATCAGCACCTGTGCGCCAGCTTCATCCTGTGCGAAGTAAGCAGCTGCTTTATCGCGCTCCAGAATCGACATACCTTCGTGGAAAACAGTACCGCGAATACCTTCACGTTCGCGAAGTGCTTGCTCCAGCGACAATGCAGTTTGTGCGCGTGAACAAATCACCAGCACTTTCTCTTGACGGTTGGATTTCAACAAATCCAGCAGCCAGTCAATACGTGGATCGAAGCCCCACCAAGAGGCGTTTTCACCTTCAAATTGCTGGTAAATATCTTCAGGGTACAGCCACTGAACCGCTTTTTGTTCGATAGATTGGCTGCTGCCACCCATCATGGCGGCAACACGCATCGAGGTCTGGTACTGGCTTGGCAGTGCCAGTGGGTACAGGTTCAAATGGCGCTGTGGGAAGCCCTGAATCGCCGCGCGGGTGTTACGGAATAACACGCGGCCCGTACCGTGGCGGTCCATCAGGTTGTCTATCAGCTCGTTACGAGCGTCACGGCGTTGGTCGTTATCGACATCTCCAGCTTCAATAATACGCAGTAGCGGCTCAACATCCTGCTCGGAAAGCAGTTCGGTAATGCTGTTTTTCGCTTCATTGCTGAGCTTGTCTTCAGACAGCAGCTGGCTCACTGCGTCAGCGACCGGCGCGTATTGGGTTTCTTCTTCTACAAATGCCTGGTAGTCATAGAAACGGTCTGGGTCGAGAAGACGCAGACGGGCAAAATGACTTTCGTGACCCAGCTGTTCTGGGGTTGCCGTCAGCAGCAGCACGCCTGGGGTGTTTTCAGCGATGCCTTCAATCACCTGATATTCGCGGCTGGCTTTCTCTTCGCTCCACTCAAGGTGATGCGCTTCGTCGACGACCAGCAGATCCCATTCGCCTTCGGCGGCTTGCTCCGCACGTTTACGGCTTTTACGCAGGAAATCCAATGAACACAGTACCAGCTGTGCAGTATCAAACGGGTTATCCGCATCCGCAAACGCTTCGATGCAGCGCTCTTCGTCGAAAATGGAGAAGTGCAGATTGAAGCGACGAAGCATCTCAACCAGCCACTGGTGTTGGAGGGTTTCCGGCACAACAACCAAAACACGGGACGCACGACCTGACAACACTTGCTGGTGGATGATCATGCCTGCTTCGATGGTTTTACCCAAGCCTACTTCGTCAGCCAACAATACGCGTGGCGCGTGACGGCGACCCACTTCATGGGCGATGAAAAGCTGATGAGGGATCAAACCCGCACGCATACCACACAGGCCGCGCATAGGGCTCTTATGCTGCTCGTATTGGTTCTTCAAGGCGCGGTAGCGCAGTGCAAAACGGTCCATGCGATCGATTTGACCGGCAAACAGCTTGTCCTGCGGGCGGTTAAAACGGATTTGGTGGCTCAGGAAAATTTCACGAAGCAGCGTGTTTTCTTCACCCGAGTCGGTGCGTGTACCCACATAGGTCAGCACGCCGCCTTCCTCTTCAACACGTTCAACGGTCAGGAACCAGCCTTCATGACTTTCAATGGTATCGCCTACGTTAAACATCACGCGCGTGATGGGCGCGTCGTTATTGGCGTAGAGTCGATTTTCTTCACTGGCTGGGAACATCAGGGTCACAGTACGCGCATCAAGCGCAACAACTGTACCCAGACCCAGGTCACTTTCGGTATCGCTGATCCAACGTTGTCCGAGGGCGTAAGACATAGGGGAGAAACCTCTGGTTAAAGCTGACACAAATTGGAGATGACGTGCCTCATGCGAACTACAGTGTAGGCCATGATGCGCACGGAGAAAAAGGTTGCCAATGGTACTCGAACTTGTGAGCAGGGTCACGGCGAATGTTGGAAATTTGGCGGTCGTAACAAACAAGTAACAAATTCGTGAAAATGTGGCGTAGTCTACGGGTAAACACTGAAATATGTCTTACGATTAAGATTATGCAGACACAGACTTTTTAGCGTAGTGGCTGTATTTACCCGATTACCGTGGCACGCGGTTTGCTTGCGGGATCAGGGGAAACTCGTGGGGCTCCCACAAGCCTATGCAACCAAGGAGGTGCCTATGGGCGATGCCGATCGGAAATTCTTTGTGCTGGACACCAACATCCTGCTTCATGAACCTTTCGCCATCTATTCCTTTCAAGAACATGACGTGATCATTCCCATGACCGTCCTCGAAGAGCTAGACCGGATCAAAGACAGCAAGCGGGATGTCTCCCGTGACGCACGTGTCGCGATTCGTGCCCTCGAAGATATCTTTAAAGACGCCACCCCAGACCAGATTGCTGAAGGAATTATTGTCGGCAAAGAAGGCAGCACGGGGACCGTCTCCATTTTTGCAGACTACGAAATTAAGGAAACCGTTCAGGCGTTTGCCGACAAAGCGGGAGACAACCGTATCCTCAATGCGGTGCTGCACCTGCAGGCTAAACGCTCACCAAGAACCGTGGTACTGGTCACCAAAGACATCAACATGCGCCTGCGTGCGAAAGGGGCTGGCGTACTGTTTGTTGAAGACTACCGTACCGACCAGTTGATTGATGATGTCAGCCTGCTGACCAAAGGCTTCCAGGTCTTTGAAGGCGGCTTTTGGGACAAAGTCGGTCAAGTGGAAACGGAAAACAGCGGCCGCACCACCTTACACACTTTGCCGCGTGAACTCGCCGATACGACCTTCGTGAACCAGTACCTGCTGGATGAAGGTGACGATTTTGCCGGACGTGTGGTGGGGTTAACCGAAACGGAAATGACCGTCAAGGACATCAGCCGTGAACGTTTGATGCACCGCGAAGCCTGGGGAGTGCGCCCGAAAAATATCTATCAGGGAATGGCAATGGATGCATTGCTCGACCCGAATGTGGATCTGGTGATCCTGACCGGCCCTGCAGGTTGTGGTAAAACCATCCTGGCCATGGCAGCTGCTCTTGAGCAGGTGGTCGAAAAGGGCATGTATGACAAGATCATCGTGACCCGAAACACGCCGGAAATTGCTGAGTCTATCGGTTTCCTTCCCGGCACCGAAGAAGAGAAAATGCTGCCCTGGTTAGGTGCAGTGACCGATACGTTGGAAGCGCTGCACAAAAATGACGAGTGTGCAGATGGCTCGATGCGTTACATCATGGATAAAGCCAATATCCAGTTTAAATCCATCAACTTTATGCGTGGCCGCTCCATCCAGAATGCTTTTGTGATTCTGGATGAGTGTCAAAACCTCACCGCATCACAGTTGAAGACCATCATCACCCGTTGTGGTGAGGGAACGAAAATCGTTTGCTCCGGTAATCTGGCGCAAATAGACAGTCCATATCTGACCCCTGTGACATCAGGGCTGACATACATTGTGGAAAGATTTAAGAACTTTGAAGGCAGTGCCTGTGTTTACCTCAATGGTGTGGTGCGCAGCCGTCTCGCAGAGTTTGCTGAAGAGAACCTCTAACCGGAACCGAATTGAAAAAGGCTGCCCTTTGGCAGCCTTTGTTTTTCTGCATAGTGCTACTAAGCCCAGCGATGCTCAGTAAATAAATCGTCGTCATTGTTGCCCGCCGTAAAGTTGTTCTGTGACTGCTTATTGGCGCGCATACGGGTTGAGGCGATACGAACCAACTTCTCACCACTTTCACCATCATAGGGATAGCAGGCAATCCCAGAACTGAATTTTACGGGTACCACTTGCTGGTCGATGTAAAGCAGGCTGAGCTGAAGCGTTTTCTGCAACTGTTGCAACTTGCGTTGTGCCTGACTGCTGTCGCTTAAATCAAACAGGACCGCAAATTCTCCCCCGCCCAAACGAGCGCGCAGTGTTTGGCTCGAAAGCTGAAGCCTAAGCTGAGTAGCCAGATGCTTAATTGCCATGTCACCGACATCTTGCCCATAGCTTTCATTGACTTGCTTTAGATGATCAATATCTAACACGGCGACCACGTAAGGTGATGGTGAAAATCGCTTATCACTCAATGCTGTGAAAAATTGATGACGGGTTTTGGTGCCAGTCAGCGGGTCGTTTTGGGTCGCAGTTTCCAGCTTTTGCTTTGAATCCTTGAGTGCTTTCACGGCAGATTTTAGCTCTGCGGTGCGGTGCTTGAGTAGGCGGTGGTACAGAAACAAACCGACCGTCAACAGTACCATGGAACAGAGAAAAATCAGGTATTGCGCGGTTTTGTTGAGCCAAGGTAGCGCCAGGTGAAGTTTGTTCTGAGGCAGCCACTTATCATAAATGGCCTGCAAGTCAGACGGGTCAATGTTGTTCAACCCTCGCTCAACCTTTGCGATGGTTGATTTGGAATCCTTACTGACAGCGAAATGCATCGGGAAAGAATAGAGTTTCTGGCGTGATGTGAACTGACCGCTGTTGCCTGTATGGCGCATGTCGTATAGCGCAGTGCTGTAGTCATCAATAAATACATCGACCTCGCCGCGGTAGGCGGCATCATTCAACGAGCCAAATGTCGGGAAAAGGCGGATGTTTTTTTCTGGAATTCGGGAAATCAGAAAAGCGTGTTTAGTGCTGTCTTTGACGGTGCCGACGATGGCGGAGTCGAGCGAATCAAGCCCTTCAAATGAGCGGTCTTTTTGCGCAAATAGGTGAACATTGTAGTGATTTAGCGGAAGTTCGCGGGAAAAAGCCAGTGTTTTTGCGCGATCGCCAGTATAGCCTAATCCACCATGTATCACGTTCGGTGTCGAACGGGCGTACTCCAGTGATTCACTCCAGGGCTTGAGTTCAAAGGTGACATCAACATTGTTGGCTTTGCCATAGAGGCGCCAAAAATCCACCATGATGCCGTCGGGTTGACCAAGGCGGTTGATGAATGAGAAGGGTTGCCAGGTCGAAGAGCCCGTAATGATCAGCTTTTTGGTTTCAGCAAATGATAATGGCGAAAACGAAAAGAGTACTGACGTCAGCAAAAGAGCGGTGAGCTGGCGAATACTGGGCATAAGAGAACTCGGGTACATCAACCTGTCTAGATTATCTGTCGAGATTATACGCAACCCTTTGCGTTGTGTGAAACGATTAATCAGATTTCTGTCAATCGTTAATGTGATGTGAAAATTGAACTTACATCCCAAAAAGAAAAGCCGCCTTATGTGGCGGCTTCTTAAACAATGCGACGGTTAAAACAATTCGACATCATCCTCGGGCACAAGCTCTTGCAGCTCGCCAGAGGCTATCAAATCTTCATAGAAGGCGACTTGGTTTCGACCATTTTGCTTCGCTTTATAGAGTGCTTGGTCAGCGAAACCCAATACAGTAATAGCATTCAACTCCTGATCGCTGATGGCCGCAGCTCCCATAGAAATTGACACTTCCTTGGCTTGACCATAATCGCGTTTGTTGACGGTTTCCAGGAAGTTTCTCACCGTGGCTTCCATCTGTTCACGAGGCTGTGGATGCATAATCACCACAAATTCATCGCCACCATAGCGGAACAGGATATCTTCTTCGTCGAATGACTGCTTCATCATCGCAGTGATGAGCAGTAGTACTTCGTCGCCAAATACGTGACCAAGTGCATCGTTGATTTGCTTGAAGTGGTCAACATCGAAAATACACACCCAGTGATGATGTGTTGGGTCGTCAGTGATGCTGGTGCCCTGAATCAAAAAGCGATCAAGCAAGAGATCGATTTTGGTCGTCAATACTTTGCGGTTATACAGGCCTGTCAGGCCGTCACGTTCGCTGGCTGAAATGATCTTCTGGTAGTTCTCGTAGATCTTCGCGAGCCCTTCAATGAGCTGCACTTCATCGCCTTTGAGCTCGTCGGCTTTGCAAAATACGACTGCATGGATGTCATTGTTTTCACCGTAACGGATGGGGACGGCTAGCAAGGATTGGTTGTCATCCTTACTGTATTCCACCACGTTCTCGCCGATGATCACGCAGTTGCGAAGTACCCGCTCGATGGCGTCTTTCTCTTCTTCAAATAAGAAGATGTCTGAACACGCGACAACCATGAACTCCGGGCTTGCTTCCGCATTGTAATCCAACACCAATACCTGGTTAGCCGGTGTTAGCTGTAAAACAGTCGTAATAAGGCTTTCGGAAATGGTATCGGACTCTGTCTGGGCTGTAATATCGACCACCGAGTCCAGTACATCGATACTGGTAACAGTCACAATCGCATCTCTCTTATGTGTTAAGTGTCTTAAAAATAAGTATAGATGCGGTTAGTTGATGCGCAATATTTCACCATCACACATCATCTAACATTATGAAATGTAGGGTGTTATGACCTCATTTGGTGTGCTGAGTTCGGCAATTTCAGCGTGATAAACGACCTTTCCACCGTCAATAAACAACACCTTATCAGCAATGGCGATAGCATCTTCAGGATGATGGGTCACCATCAAAATGGTGGTTCCTGTTGTTTTGGCAAGTTGCTGAACTTCCAAAAGCATATCCCTACGCAGGGAAGGATCCAGTGCCGAAAACGGCTCATCAAGTAAAAGCAGAGGGCGGTTACGGACGAGACACCTTGCCAACGCCACCCGCTGTTTCTGGCCACCAGACAGTTCACCAGGCTGACGGTTTAGGTAACCTTCTAATCCAACCTTGGCGGCGGCTTCTTCAACACGAGCCTTGTCTTCAGCGCTCAGAGAGAGTTTGGGACTGATGCCCAACGCAATATTGTCAAACGCACTAAGGTGACTGAACAGGTTGTGTTCCTGGAAAAGAATAGAGAGTGGGCGGTCATGCGATGGCTTTTGTGTGAAGTTGTCGTCATTGAAGCTCACCGAGCCTTCTTGAGGCGGCAAAAGCCCACACAGCAAAGAGAGCAGAGTACTTTTTCCTGCACCGCTGGGACCTAAAATGGCGGTGATGCTGCCAGGCGCTGCTTCAAAAGAGAAACTTAGCGTTTCAGACCGGTATTGATAATTGAGCTCACTGACGCGCAGCATAACGTTTTCCTGAAATAACTTTTTCGATGAGGGCATAACTGCCGAGGCTGAGTGCAAACAGAATTAGCGATGCCGCAGCAGCCGCATCCATTTGATAGCTCCCCATTAGGTGGAACAGGTACAAAGGCAGGGTTTGAAAATCCTGACTGCCGACCAAAGCAATCGCACCAAGATCGCCGGTAGAAAGCACAAAACTGATACCGACAGCACGGGCAATCGGCGCCTTTAGAGCGCGCCACTCAATGAGCTTGAGGCGGTTGATTCCTTTTACACCGAGGCTACTGCACAGGTTCTGATATTGCTGCGAAAGTTGGAAAGCAGGTGTGCTTAACGTTTTCACCACATAAGGCAACGCCATCAATGTATTGACTGCAAGAACGAGCCAATAAGGTGAACTGAACACATCGATGTGCTCGCGCAGCATTAGAAATAGACCCGTGCTGAGGACTACGCTGGGCACCACCAATATCAGCGAAGCGGTCATTTCTATGCTATCTGCACGCCGGTTTGCGCCACATAAACGCCAAAAGCGGCTAGTGAGCACAATGGCACTGCCAAGTACAAAAGCGCTAACCGCAGCTCCTGCTGCCAATGATAGGGAGTTGGCGGTCGCCTGCCAAAGCGCTGCACTTGTTAGTACATTCAGCGCGCTGGGGTTGATACCACTCAGGGTCACCATCAGAAGGGGAGGAATGACAAAAAGTACCGCGAGGGCAATCCATGCGATGTCCCAGATTTTTTCAGCAGTGCTGTCGAGTCTTGGTGGAAGCACAATATGGCTGTCCTTTCCTTGCTGGGAAACAGGACGCGTCAGTCGCTGGATGGCGAGGTGGAAAAGGCCACAAAGCAGCAGTTGCCATAGTGCCAGCAGCGCACCTGTCTGCAAATCAAAATCAAAGCGGATAGCCTGATAGATAGCAAGTTCAATAGTTGTTGCGCCTGGACCGCCACCCAGTGCCATCACAGTCGCAAAGCTCGTAAAGCAGAGCATAAAGACCAAACCAATCACATGAGGCAGTTGCTGGCGAAGGTAAGGCCATTCCAATAGGCGGAAGCGATGCCATCCGCGCATTCCGAGTTGTTGCGCAAGTCTTTGTTGATCACCTGGAACCCGCTCTAAAGCCTGTACCAGAAGTTGAGTGGAAAATGGCAGGTTAAAGAATACGTGTGCCAGCAAAATGCCGGAAAGGCCATAGATATTGAGGTCCCAGCTCAATCCCATCAAAGGAAGCCAATCTGACAGCAGTCCTTTCTTGCCGTAAATCGCCAGAATACCGAACACGCCAACCAGCACAGGCAGGACCAGCGTCATGGAAAATAATTTCAGTAATAAGCGCTTGCCTGGAAACTGCCGACGCGAGAGCGCATGGGCAACAGGAATCGCCAACCCGACGGACAACAGCGTGGAAAGGACTGCCTGTTTAATGCTGAACAGGGTGACATGCTTGAGGTAAGGATCGTGCCAAAGTGAGGCGATATCTGGCGTTGGAGCCTGAGTCAGTAAAGAAAACAACGCGGTGCCAATCAGCACCGCGATGACTGACGCCGACAATATGCCGGGCCAGGTTCTGGAAGGGTTTAGCACGGACTTATTTCACCAGCGCCGATTGCCATTCACGAATCCAGTTGCGGCGGTTGTCGGCTACTTTTTCCGGTGCGAATTGAAGACTTTTCGACGGCACAGAAAGGGTGTCGAAGCCCTTTGGCAGTTCAACCCCCGTAACCGGATACATCCACTGACCCGTTGGTACTGCATTTTGGAAGCCATCACTCAGGATGAACTGCATAAACTGATCAGCCAGCTCCTGCCTTTCCGAACTTTTTACTTTGGCTGCGACTTCGACCTGCATGTAGTGGCCTTCTTCAAAGTTGGCACTGCTGAAGTTCGGGTTTTCTTCAGCGATTAGGTGATAAGCTGGAGACGTGGTGTAAGACAGCACCATGTCTGATTCGCCATTCAGGAACATGCTGTAAGCTTCAGACCAGCCTTTGGTCACAGTGACGGTTTTGTTTGCCAGTTTCTGCCAGGCACCCGCAACATCATCGCCGTAGACGGATTTCATCCACAGCATCAGGCCTTGGCCTGGTGTTGATGTGCGTGGGTCTTGATAGATAACGGAGATGTCATCACGCTTCTCAACCAGCTCTTTCAGGCTCTTTGGTGGGTTTTCCAGCTTAGTTTTGTCATAAACAAAGGCGAAGTAGCCGTAGTCGTATGGAACGAATGTGTTGTTGTTCCAACCGTCAGGCAGGGTGACAGACTTTGTGTCCACACTGTGAGCGGCCAGCAGACCAGTCTTTTCTGCTTCAGTCATCAGGTTGGTATCTAAGCCCAGAATGACATCAGCTTTGCTATTTTTTCCCTCTAGACGCAGGCGATTAAGGATGGTCACGCCATCTTCCAGAGCCACGAGGTTCAGGGTGCAGTGACATTCTGCTTCGAAGGCTTTTTTTACCGCTGGGCCCGGGCCCCAGTCAGCAGCAAAAGAGTCGTAAGTGTATACCGTCAGGGTATCAGTAGAGTGTGCCAGCGCAGGACCAGCCATGGTCATTGCCAACATCAGAGCAGAAATAGAATATTTCATCGGTGCCTCACGTCAATGTGCGGCGAGGGTGAGGTCATTGAGCGGGTCAGCTTTGGACATCTCATTCCTACGCCAGCATTATCTGGTTCAGGTACATGGGTTTAGCGTTCGCAATCTCAGCCGACGAAGTCAGCACCCCACGAGATGGCCAATATTGTAAACCAATCGTAGTGATATACCCAATCGACTTGAAGATGCTCGCATTCAGAGGTCATCAATGCGTTCAATTCGAGGCAAATTTCGCGAGGAATAGTCGTTCTATTTCCGTGGAATTTAACGAAGAAGTGGGCGCATTGAGGCCCTCCCTTCGGGCGAGTTGACTGACGCCGTGCTCATTGTTGTTCCTTTTTGATGGAGTTGACTACACCGGCAAAGGAACGCCGCGATCACAACGCCAGTCAATCTCGCTGAATCCTACATTTTCAGGTTGTTTGGGTATATAAATAGCAACGGGCGCGTAATGCGCCCGTCTTTAGTTTTTCAACAAAATACGTTTTAAGGTTGGTTAAGTGACCAGTCGTAATCGTATTTAATTTTACCCTTCCAGCCTTCAAGCTTTGAGCCGTCGCGGTGTTGGTCGATGGCTTTTAGTATTTCTTGCTCGTTATTACCGAAATCTACGCCATACCAGTCATAAATCGAAGATAGTGTCAGAGTATTACCGTCAATGCTGGCGCCTTTATTACTGTTGGTGAACTGCTTGGATGCTGCTTCCAATAGCCCTTCACTGTTATCTGCGGAAAACGCGGTCGTAGCGAGGTTAGGGCAACCCAAGCTGGCACAATTGACCGCATAATGAATGCGTGAGTCATTCCAAATCGGGCGAAGAATACGGTGCTCAATGTCATTGAGTGTCAATGATTGCCCTGCGATTTTGGCAACTTCATCATCCCAAGGACCAAAACTTAAAAAGCCACCCAGCTTAGTAATTGATTTTACAGGGTACTCGTCGAGAATAAGTTGAACAGTCAGCGCATTGTATAGATTTACCCAGTAAGCAAACTGTTCAGCCTTGCTGTAATTGCGAGGATCCAGAGCAGTCAGATTAGTCAGATATTGACTGAGCAATGCCTTATCAGCCGGACTGACTGCGCTGTAATTGAAAAGATTGTGCTGGCCTTTTTCGAGAAGGTACCTGTCTAGGATTTTCTGCCAATGGCCGTGATCAATCGAAGCAGAGTTAGACTCATTACTCTTATCCCAAATAGGCCAGAGGTCGCTTTTTGGGGCAGCGAATACAACGGCCGGCGAGAGAAAAGCGATCAAAAGCAAAGGACGCAATAGTGCAAAAATTGGCTTCATGGTGATACTCAGTGAAAAGCTACAATGTGAAAATAGACCGGAGAGTGACTATTTTCATTCACTTTCACTGAGCATTTCTATCACTCTTGACCAGTTGCGCGACTGGGTTTCAAATTCATAAGGACAAAACAAATCCCGTTCTGCCTCGACAAGTTCAGGATCCATTAAATCCTCAAACTTCTCAGGATCGCTGCCGTAGATCAAACATAGCGATCTTGCGTAGCGCTGGGCATCGAGACTGTGCTCTCCCCACATGGAAACATCATCGATGAACTCTGTGCCCATATCCTCGATGGCAAAAAGATCGACGCCAATAAATGCGGTTTCAGCGTCATAAAACCTAATCATGGATAGCGTAGCAAAACTGTCGACGGCGTCTTCCTCTTTGCCGAGTGCTGGGAAATCCCACAGAAAAAGATACGCATGTCCATACTCATGCAGCAAGGTGTGAATAATCGACGCCTTAGTGGCTTCATCCGGTGTAATACCTTCGTGGGAAGGAGGGACGCTCTGGAATTTTTCTTTCGCGTAACGCACAAATTCGTAAGGCATTTGAATAGTTGTGGTATCAGGGTCAAAGAGTGGCCCGTCTAGATTTCCAAAACGGATGGTCAATGTGTCAGGAAGGGGAGCGTAGTCATTGACCAGTTTTACTGTCTCTTTGGCGACGTTTTCAACCAACTGTTTAGCTGTTTTATCCTCTGAGGTCGTAGGCGTGTCAAAGATAAGCTTGGTCTCGGCACTCACTTGCACTGTGTTAAGGAAAAACAACACTGCCATTGCAGTGATGATGTGGCGAACTGGGCGCATCATGACCTTCCTTGTCGACGTGGCTTTCTACCATCATAGAAAAAGCCGACTCAAAGAGTCGGCTTTATTGTGAGATTTAGTTGATAAATCCAATTGTTAGGAAAGAAAAGCAGGGATCTTACTTTCGTATTCTGCGATCTTTTCTTCATGTTGCAGCGTCAGCCCGATGCTGTCTAAGCCATTCAGCAAGCAGTGACGGCGGAACTCGTCGATTTCGAACGAGTAGGTTTTACCACCCGCTGAAACAGTTTGCGCTTCTAGATCCAGCGCGATCTCCGCGCCTTCATTGGCTTCCACAAACTTAAACAGTTCGTCGACTTCTGCTTCAGTTAGCTTAACCGGTACCATCTGGTTATTGATGGAGTTGCCGTAGAAGATGTCCGCAAAGCTTGGCGCGATCATCACTTTGAAGCCGAAATCAGCCAGTGCCCAAGGTGCGTGCTCACGGGATGAACCACAACCAAAGTTCTCGCGTGCCAGCAGCACACTTGCTCCTTTGTACCGAGGTTGGTTCAGCACAAACTCTGGGTTGTCTTGCTGACCTGCATCGTCCAGAAAACGCCAGTCGTGAAACAGGTGCTTACCAAAACCGGTGCGGGTTACTTTTTGCAAAAATTGCTTTGGAATGATGGCATCAGTATCGACGTTTGCTGCGTCCAGCGGCGCCACCAAGCCTGTGTGTTGTTTAATTCCTGACATGGTGGTCTCCTTAGCTATTCTTAAAATCAAAGCTGTTCACATCAACGAAGTGACCGGCTACGGCTGCAGCTGCAGCCATCGCTGGGCTCACCAGATGAGTACGACCTTCGCGACCCTGACGGCCTTCGAAGTTACGGTTACTGGTGGATGCACAGCGCTCTTTTGGCCCAAGGCGGTCATTGTTCATCGCCAGACACATAGAGCAACCTGGCAAACGCCATTCAAAGCCAGCTTCGACGAAAATCTTGTCCAGACCTTCTTGCTCTGCCTGCGCTTTAACTTGCTCGGAGCCAGGAACCACCAGCGCCTGAACGCCTGCAGCCACTTTACGGCCTTTGGCGACAGCCGCTGCGGCGCGCATGTCTTCGATACGTGAGTTGGTGCAAGAGCCGATAAACACTTTATCGATGGTGATGTCAGTGATTTTCTGGCCAGCTTCGATGCCCATGTAGCGAAGCGCACGCTCAGCAGAGTGACGCTCGATAGGGTCGCTAAAGCTCTCTGGTGCTGGAACCACATCGTTCACACCCACAACCTGGCCTGGGTTGGTGCCCCAAGTGACTTGGTTAGAGATGTCTGCCGCTTCCAACGTGACGATGGTATCGAACTCAGCGTCAGCGTCAGTTCTCAGGCTGTTCCAGTATTCAACAGCTGCATCCCAGTCTGCGCCCGTTGGCGAGAACTTGCGGCCTTGCAGGTATTCAAAGGTGGTTTGATCCGGTGCAACCAGACCCGCTTTCGCACCGAGCTCGATCGCCATGTTACAGACCGTCATGCGGCCTTCCATGGTCAAATCTTCAATCGCCTGACCACAGAACTCAACCACGTGACCGGTACCACCTGCGTGGCCGACTTTACCGATGATCGCGAGGACGATATCTTTCGCGGTCACGCCTTCAACGACCTTGCCTTTGACCTCAATCTTCATGGTCTTGGCGCGGCCTTGCTTCAGGGTTTGAGTCGCCAGTACGTGTTCAACTTCAGAGGTACCGATACCGAATGCCAGCGCGCCAAACGCGCCGTGGGTCGCGGTGTGGGAGTCGCCACAAACAATGGTAGTGCCCGGCAGGGTAATACCCAGCTCAGGACCCATGACGTGAACGATGCCCTGATAAGGGTGGTTCAAATCGTAAAGGGTGACGCCGAACTCTTCACAGTTCTTTGCCAGCGTTTCCATCTGAATTTTTGCCATCTCGCCTGAGGCATTGATGTCTTTGGTCTCAGTAGAAACGTTGTGATCCATGGTCGCGAAGGTTTTAGAAACCTGACGCACCTTACGACCATGCTGACGCAGGCCATCAAACGCCTGAGGAGAGGTCACTTCGTGGACCAAGTGACGGTCGATATACAGCAACGGGGTTTCGCCCGGTGCTTCTACGACGATATGCGCGTCGTAGATTTTTTCGTAAAGGGTTTTTGCTGACATTGCCCTGTCTTCCTTAATAGTTATGTGCTTCCAGTGCGCTTAGGCTTCGCTTACATACGCTGCAATCTTATCACCCATTTCGGATGTGGTCAGCGGGGTCGCATCGCCAGCCAGGTCAGCGGTTAGCTCGCCGGCTTCCAGCGCTTGGCTGACCGCAGCTTCGATAGCGCGTGCAGCGTCTTCTTCGCCAAGGCTATAGCGCAGCATCAGAGCGGCAGACAGGATTTGCGCCACTGGGTTTGCAATGTTCTTACCTGCGATATCCGGTGCAGAACCACCTGCTGGCTCGTACAGGCCAAACTTGCTGTCGTTGAGGCTCGCAGATGGCAACATGCCCATGGAGCCAGTGATCATCGCGCACTCATCAGAGATGATGTCACCGAAGATGTTAGAACATAGCATCACGTCAAACTGTGCAGGGTCTTTAATCAGCTGCATGGTCGCGTTGTCGATGTAGATGTGGGACAGCTCAACATCCGGGTAGTCTTTCGCGATTTCTTCGACCACTTCGCGCCACAGGATAGAGCTTTGCAATACGTTCGCTTTATCTACTGACATCACCTTCTTGCGGCGAAGACGTGCAGACTCAAACGCGATGCGCGCAATACGCTCGATTTCATAGCGGTAGTAAACTTCCGTGTCGAACGCTTTCTCTTCTGCGCCTGAACCTTCGCGGCCTTTAGGCTGACCAAAGTAGATACCACCAGTCAGCTCACGCACCACTACGATGTCAAAACCGCGCTCAGAGATATCCGCGCGAAGTGGTGAGAAAGCTTCCAGGCCTGCATGAATTTGCGCCGGACGCAGGTTACAGAACAGTTGGAAATGCTTACGCAGTGGCAACAGCGCACCACGCTCAGGCTGTTCATTCGGTGGCAAGTGTTCCCACTTTGGGCCACCTACTGAACCAAACAGCACCGCATCAGCCGCTTCACAGCCTTTTAGGGTCGCCTCTGGCAGCGGGGTGCCATGGTTGTCGATGGCGATACCACCGACATCGTATTCAGTTTTCTCAAAGCTAATGCCAAATTTAGCGCTTACGGCATCAAGAACTTTGTGGGCTTGTTGCATCACTTCCGGGCCAATACCGTCTCCCGGTAGAACGGCAATCTTATAGGTGCCTGCCATGGTTACACTGTCTCCATTTTTAATGTTGCTTGTTCTTTTATTTGCGCGATGCGGTCAGCGCGGTAAATGCTGTTAATCACATGCAGCAATGCCTGACCTGAGGCTTCAATAATGTCTGTTGAGACGCCCGTACCGTGGTACTTGCGACCTTTGTAGTTAGCGATGATGTCTGCCTGACCCAAGCCATCTTCCCCTTCGCCTTTGGCGGTCAGGTCAAACTTGTCCAGCACAATGTCATAGCCAGTGATGCGGTAAATGACCTGATACAGTGCGTCAACCGGGCCGTTACCAATCGCAGCGTCGCTGACTTCTTCATCGCCACACTGCAGGCTGACGGTTGTGGTCGCCATTACACTGCCACTTTGTACGCTCAGATACTTCAGCTTGTAGAAGTCATCTTCTTCCTGCAAGTTGTTGAAGAACATCAAAGCTTCCAGATCATAATCGAAAACCTGACCCTTGCGGTCTGCCAGTTTCAAGAAAGATTCGTACAAGTTGTCCAGGTTGTAGTCGTCGTCACTGTAGCCCATGGTGTCCATGTGACTCTTCACCGCAGCGCGGCCTGAACGGCTGGTCAGGTTCAGCGCTTTCTGACCCAGACCAATCGACTCTGGCGTCATGATTTCGTAGGTGTTCTTGTTCTTCAGCATGCCATCTTGGTGAATACCAGAGCTATGGCTGAATGCGTTGGTGCCGACAATCGCTTTGTTGGACTGAATAGGCATATTACACAGTTGGCTGACCATCTTACTGGTGCGGCTGATTTCTTTGTGATTGATACCTGTTTCCACGCCTAACAACTCGCCGCGGGTTTTGATGATCATCGCAATCTCTTCCAGCGCACAGTTACCGGCACGTTCACCGATACCGTTGATGGTGCCTTCAATCTGGCGCGCACCTGCTTGAACTGCAGCAATCGAGTTGGCGACCGACATGCCCAAGTCATCGTGACAGTGAACCGAAATCACTGCTTTGTCGATGTTTGGCACGCGGTTGAAAAGAGTTTCGATAATGCCACCGAACTCCCCCGGTACGGTGTAACCCACAGTATCAGGAATGTTCACCGTGGTTGCGCCTGCTTTGATGGCTTCTTCCACCATGCGGCACAGGTTATCAATCGGCGTACGGCCTGCATCTTCACAGGAGAATTCCACGTCATCTGTGTAGCGACGAGCACGTTTGACGGCATTCACACCCATTTCAACAACCTGGTCGTAGCTACGGCGCAGTTTGTCCTGAACGTGAATAGTAGAAGTGGAAAGGAAAGTGTGGATACGAAACGCTTCGGCAACTTTGAGGGATTCAGCGGCGACGTCGATGTCTTTATCGACAGCACGGGACAAAGCACAAATGCGGCTATTCTTGACCGATTTTGCAATCGTCTGGACGGATTCGAAATCACCCGGGCTTGAAACAGGGAAGCCAGCTTCAATCACATCCACACCCAGACGCTCCAGCGCCAGTGCAATCTGCAACTTCTCTTTTACAGTCAAACTGGCGGACAGCGCTTGTTCGCCGTCGCGTAATGTGGTGTCAAATATGATGACTTGGTCTTTCATGGTCGTTCCCTCATGTGCCGTTATTAGGTTGTACTCCGCACCTTTGGCAGGTCATACAAAAAACCCGCGCCTTGGCGCGGGTTTCGTGTGTCAGGTGAAAACTGTTTTCAATCCATGACCTACCCGCGCGAACAATTCACGAGAAGTAGAAGGTCTAGAAGGAAAATGCGTTTCATCATTTGTAACAGTTCTCTAAAGATGTCTGCACAAATGAATACCAAACAGCTTACTAAAGCGTCAATATCAAATTAGAAAATAACAAGAAAGCGTCACTCATAATGTTAACTGTGGTTTAAAAAACTGCTTTTTAAGTCAAAAACCAGAGTATTCATCTGTGTCTATTTTTTGAACAGAAATTCATCACAATCCTATGATCTAGGGAATTAAATTGTGCGAAAAGAGACCAAACAGGGAGTAGTATAAATTCAACGCTGATGAATTACGGATGATGCCATGACCAAAAAGCCGGGTCGACCATTGGGACGCTCTGATGCCAGAGCTGCGCTGATCAGCGAAGCCCAACGCTTTTTCCACAAACAACCCTATCACAAGGTATCGACACGCCGTATTGCAGAAAATGCCGGTGTCGACGTGGCGATGATCCGCTATTACTTTGGCAATAAAGCTGGCTTGTTTGAGGCCATGGTCAGAGAGACAGCGGCGCCGATGATCACCCGAATGCGTCAGGCGGTTGAAGAAGGGAAAATTGAAAGCCTTAATGATGTAATCACAACGTTTTACCGCGAGATGTCTACAGGACCTAATCTACCCACGCTGATCTTCCGTAGCATGATGCTGGATGAAGACGATCAGCAGCGACAGGTGGTCGAAAAGCTGTTTCAGGACATTCTCTTGCCCCTTCATCAATTACTCTTTCAGCGTCTACAGGAAAAAGGCGCTTTGAGAACAGACATCGATCCGGAACTGGCACGAATGAGCTTCTCAAGCTTGATGGTGTTTCCATTTATCATTCCCACGGCGCTCGCTGACATTCAAGGGATCATCATGGACAGCGCTTTTCTGGAAAAACTCGCCAAACACAACGCCGCACTGCTGCAACACGGAATTTTCAAGGTTCAGGGAGACAACACACTATGACACTTCGCCGTAAACTGCTTTTCTTTCCCGCCTTGGCTGTCGGTATCGCGGTGCTCTTCATTGCGATAAGCAGCAGGCCTGATGTGCCAGTTAAACCCGCGCAGTCTAAAGCACGAGCAGTGGATGTGATCACTTTAGAGCAGTCTAACATTGCTCCTGTGGTCACCGGTTTTGGCCGTGTCACTCCAAAGCTCACCTGGCAGGCTATTGCAGAAGTGAACGGCAAAGTGATTTACCGCAATCCTGTTTTGGAAAAAGGGCGAGTGCTGCCCGCAGGCACTGAGCTTTTGCGCATCGACCCGACTGACTATCAATTGGCGGTTGCACAGGCTCAGGCAGATGTGAGTGTTCGGGAAGCGCGGTTGGCGAAACTGGAGCTGGATGAATCCAATCTGAAAACCACGCTGGCGATAGAGAAGCGCAGATTGGCCCTTAGTCGAGACGAACTGACCCGTCAAAAGAACCTGCGTCAGAAAGGGTTAACCTCTCAGTCAGACTTAGATAATGAACAGCAAGCTTTCCTTTCTCAGCAAACCCGTGTTCAGGATCTTGAAGCTCAGCTAAAAGTCCTGCCGGACGAAAAGCGCATTACCGAAGCGGAGCTTGAAGCAAGCAATCTGGCACTTGAGCAGGCGCAGCGAAATCTCGATAAAACTCAAATCGTTTTGCCCGTCGACAGCCGCATTGCGGAAGTAAACATCGAACGTGATCAGGTTGTTACGCCTCAGCAAGTGATGGTGATTGCCCATGGACTTGGTGCGGTAGAGGTGGATGCGCAGGTCTCTATTCATGACATGCAGACGGTTTTTGACACCTTAAACGGCGAGCAAAACGAGGGGTTTGCCGAGAAACTGCATCAGCTCAACGCCAGTGTGAACCTTTCCAGTGGTAGCTTTAAAGAGGAATGGCCTGCCAAGGTAGCGCGTCTCAGTGATACGGTCAGCCTCAATCAGGCGACGGTCGGCGTTATCCTCGAAATTGCATTGGGCGAAGAGCAAACCCAAGGGATTGCCGCCCAGCCAAGTCTGGTTAATGGCATGTTTGTTAAAGCGACGATTGAAGGCAAACCCGTTTCCCATTGGGTGATCCCAGAGCGCGCCCTTCGCGGTGACAAGGTCTATCTGATGGAAGACGGTGCGTTGAAAGTGATGCCAGTAACCATTTTGTTCAGGCGTGGAGAGAGCGTTGCGATCGCCGGGGATCTGAAAGCGGGTCAGCAGCTGGTGCTGAACGATCTTCTACCCGCCGTGCCAGGAATGGAACTTCGCGCAGTGACCCTGAACGGTGACGTGGTAGAAAACAAAGCGGTGAACGGGGAGGCATCATGATCCGTTTTTTCGCCCGTCACCCGACTGCCGCTAACTTGCTGATGCTAACGTTGATCCTTCTTGGATTAACGTCACTGCCACAACTCAAGCGAGAAACCTTTCCTGAATTCGCGCCGCCTTTTATTCTCGCCACGGTAGTGTATCCCGGTGCCAGCCCAGAGCAGGTAGAGCAAAACATCTGTCTGTTGATGGAAGACGCGGTAGACGGTCTTTCTAACATCGTTGAAACCCGTTGTGAGGCAGTGGAAGGTTCGGCAGGATTAGTGGTGAAGCTCGATGCCCAAGCTGATATCTCCCGCATGCTGGTGGACATCCAAACCCAAATCAACGCCATCAACAACTTCCCGAGCGATATTGAGCCGCCAGTGGTGCGTGAGCTGGATTGGAACGAGCCCGTGGTAGATGTGGCGATTGCTGCTGATACCGATTGGGTGGGGCTCAAAGCCTACGCAGAGGATCTCAAACAGACACTTAAGCGTGATTACGATGTCCCCTTGGTCAGTGTGGCGGGCTTTTCGGGCAAGCAAATCCGCATCGAAGTGCGAGAGAGTGCACTTCGCCAGCTAGGGTTAAGTGTTTCTGATATTGCCGCTCAGGTCAGTGCGCAGAACATCAACCTCCCTAGCGGTAACGTTGAGCTTGATAACAAGAGCCTGCTGATCCGTTTTGATGAAAG
Organism: Grimontia sp. SpTr1; assembly: GCF_947387585.1. Lineage (NCBI taxonomy): Bacteria > Pseudomonadati > Pseudomonadota > Gammaproteobacteria > Vibrionales > Vibrionaceae > Grimontia > Grimontia sp. SpTr1. The sequence goes on along the minus strand of NZ_CANDOD010000006.1, from coordinate 97,708 downwards.
ACGGATTGCAGCTGGCACATTGGGGCAAATCGTGGTTGCCGCAGACAGCGACGGCGGCGTGATTCGTCTGCAGGATATCGCCACCCTGACCGAGCGCTTTGAGCTTGATGAACAGCAGGTGTGGTTTGATGGCAAGCCTTCGGCGCTGCTTAAAATCAGCAAAAACAAAGCTGACGATGCCCTTCGCATCAAAGAAAAAGTCGCGCAGTTTGTTGATGACGAACGGACCCGTACCCCAAATGGCGTGACGCTCAATCTCACCAATGATTTCTCGTCGCTCCTTTGGGATCGCCTGACCATGATGACCCGCAATGCCTGGCAAGGGGTGATTCTGGTATTTGGTGTGATGTGGATGTTCTTCTCGCTGCGCTATTCATTCTGGGTGGCTGCAGGCTTACCCGTTGCCTTCCTCGGCAGCTTCTTTTTGATGGCGCAACTTGGGCTTTCCATCAATATCATGTCGCTGGTCGCGCTCTTGATGGCTATCGGTATCATGATGGATGACGCCATTGTGATATCCGAATCCATCGCCTCACATATCGATCGGGGACAGAAACTCGAAGATGCCGTGGTCAACGGGGTCAAGAAGGTACTTCCCGGCGTGGTGTCTTCTTATCTCACTACCGTGTGTATATTCGGGAGTCTGATCTTTTTGCAAGGAGAGATGGGGGCAGTGCTCCGGGTCGTGCCTATGGTACTGATCCTGGTGCTCACACTCAGTCTTGTCGAAGCCTTCCTTATTCTGCCGCATCACTTGCAGCATTCTTTGGCGAAAGCCAAAGCGCCAAAACCTGATTTGGCTTTCAAACGCATCTTTCTCGAGAAGTTTGAAGCTTTCCGCGCAGGTAAACTGGCGGAGTTGGTCACCAGTGCCGTGAAATGGCGTTATCCCTTTGTGGGGGGCGTGATAGCCATGTTGCTGATTTCAGTTTCACTGTTGGCATCCGGTCAACTGCGGTTTGTCGGCTTTCCTGAGCTCGATGGGGATATTGCGGAAGCCCGCGTCATATTGCCGCCCGGCTCATCGCTGGCACAAACCGAGGCTGTCGTCGCGACACTGGTTGCCTCAGCCAATCGAGTGGGCGAGCGATTAAGTGAAGAAAATGAAAGTGGCCAGCCTTTGGTGGAGCACATCACCGAGCAATTCAACTTCAACGCCGATGCCGATGAAAGTGGTCAGCATATCGCAACAGTGAGGCTTGATTTGTTGAGTGCGGAGATCCGCAGCACCTTGATTGATGACTTCATCTCAGATTGGGAAAAAGAAACCGGCGTGCTGACCGATCCTATTTCGATGGTGTTCAAGCAGCCTGCTTTTGGACCCGGTGGACGCGACTTTGATATTCGCTTGCAACATGACGATTTGAACGAGTTGAAACAAGCCTCGGTCGCCATCCAGCAGTTTATCAGCCAGTTTCAGGGCGTATCAGGGGTGCTCGATGACATGCGCCCCGGCAAGGAAGAAGTGAAAGTCACGCTACGTCCCGGTGCTGAAGCCTTTGGCATCAACGGCCAGTTAATAGCCCGTCAGCTTCGCGCCGCATACTTTGGTCAAACGGCAGATGAAATTCAGGTCGGCCCTGAGAGCATCGAGATAGATGTTCGCCTCGACAGTGATGATGCCGCCAGCCTGCAAAGCTTTGCCAATTTCCCGATTGTGTTGCCGGATGGCAGTCAGGTACCGCTTTCTACCGCCGCAGAGCTCAATTATCAACGTAACTTCGTGCGTATCCAGCGCATTGATGGCATGCGAACGCTGAGTGTTTATGGTGATGTGGTACAAAGCCAGGTCAGTATCGGTGATGTTTTGGCGCAATTAAAACGCGATGTGATCCCAGGGCTGGAAACGAAATATCCGGGGTTACGTGTGTTGTTTGAAGGCCAGAGTCAGGACACGGCTGAGACCAGTCAATCCATGAGTATTGGTTTTGCTCTGGGCTTGTTCGGTATCTTCGTTATCCTGAGTTATCAATTCCGCAGTTATTTGGAACCCTTTGTGGTCTTGATTGCCATCCCGCTTGCCTTAATTGGTGTGCTGTGGGGGCATTGGCTGCTGGGGCATCCGCTTAGTATGCCAAGCCTGATGGGTTTCGTGTCGCTGGCGGGTGTGGTGGTGAATGACTCCATCTTGCTGGTGCAATATATCCGTCACCATTTGGATGAAGGTGAAGATATTTATGATGCAGTGGTGCGTGCCAGTCAGGAACGTTTCCGCGCTGTCTTCCTGACATCACTGACGACGGCTGCTGGTTTACTGCCGCTTCTGTTGGAAACCAGTTTGCAGGCTCAGGTAGTGAAACCTCTGGTGATTTCCATCGTGTTCGGGATTTTCACGTCGACACTGTTGGTGCTGTTTATGATCCCGGCTGCGTATGCCATATTGGCGGACTTCGGCAAAGTGAAAAAGCACGAGTCTCTGCACGGAGATTTTGCTTAAAAGTTCATCAACTCGTCTGCAAAGCGTCACGGGACTGTCATTCCTGACTCCTAATCTGAAACGGTAACGTGAAGAATTGGAGCAGATGAATGCGGAGTCTCGTCGCTATCCAAAGGGTGGATAATGCCGTGTCCACCCTTTGCCTTAATCACCGTTTCAGTGCGGATATCGCACGGATTTTCCGTTGGGTCTCTAAAAGTGGAGATGGTCACCTTTATGCGGCAATAGGCGTTTTGCTTGCGCTTTTCGGCGGTATGCAGGGTCTGCATTTCCTGATCGTCGGCCTGATGGCGTTTGCCATTGAAGTCCCTCTTTTTATGTGGCTGAAAAGACGTTTCCGCCGAGCAAGACCACAACACCTTCCAGCTTTTATTACGCCGTCAGATCTCTACAGCATGCCTTCAGGACATACGGCAGCGGCATTTGTGATGGCGGCATTGCTGAGTCACTTCTATCCCGAATTCAGCCATGTCTACTGGGGATGGGCCGCTGCGATTGGCGCTTCCCGTGTATTGCTTGGTGTTCACTTCATTACCGATGTTATCGTCGGTGCCTTGCTTGGATTAGCCTGCGCGTCATTAGCTTTGATGGCCTGACGAGCGGAAAACAACAACGAGAACCTACATGAAAATACTTTATGGCGTACAAGGCACGGGGAATGGGCATATTTCCCGTGCACGTGCGATGGCAGACGCTTTTTCCAATCTGCCACATGTTGAGGTCAAGTTCCTGTTCTCTGGCCGTCCGGCATCGGAGTATTTTGATATGGACGTATTCGGGGAGTATGAAGTGCGTCGTGGGCTCACCTTTGTCAGCGAGGCGGGGAAAGTCAGCATGCTGAAAACCGCGTTGAACAACAGTTTGGTGTCGTTTGTCCGCGAAGTGCGCGAGCTGGATGTGTCGGGCTATGATCTGGTGGTTTCTGACTTTGAGCCTGTTTCGGCTCATGCTGCCAGACGACAAGGCGTGCCGACGGTGTCCGTCAGTCACCAGTCTGCGTTTGCCTTCGACGTGCCGAAGCAGGGGCAATCCCTGCTGGATAAACTCATCATGCATTACTTTGCACCGACAGAGACGAAAATCGGCTTGCACTGGTACCACTTCAATCAGCCAATTTTACCGCCGATCATTGATCTTAAAACGGTGGAACCCACTAAAAATGGCACCATTTTGACGTATCTTCCGTTTGAAAATCTGGATGAGGTTGTTCGGGTACTACAACATTTTCCGCAGCGGTTTATCTGTTTCCATCCTGCATGTCAGGAAGCGCGGATGGATGAGCATGTTGATATTCGGCCACTAAGCAAAACGGTTTTCCATCAGGCTTTGGCGAACTGCAATGGCGTGATAGCCAATGGCGGATTTGAACTGCCTTCAGAAGCACTGTTGCTGGGTAAGAAACTCTTGCTCAAACCGCTTAGTGGTCAGTTTGAACAACAAAGTAATGTGTCCACATTGGACACCCTAGGGCTGGCAAGCACGATGGAGTCTTTGGATGTCGGCACCATTCGCGAGTGGCTTGAGCTGTCCGAGAGCAGCCGGGTGAAATATCCGTCGGTGGCAACAGAGTTGGCAGCTTGGCTGGGAAAAGGGGATCTCAGCACCTTTCCGGCACTGCGTGAATCTTTGTGGTCGCAGGTGTCTTTCCCTGAACATGTCACCGATCTTTTGTCAGATTTTTGGCCACAAAAGACCCGAAAGCGTGCCATGTTCAGCATGAGGCTGCCATCGCAAGCAAATAAAAGCCTTCGCCAGCATTGATGAAACGAATGTGTAACTAACAAGACTGTAAGTCTGTATTTTTATATCTAAGAGGCTGATTATCAGCCTCTTTTTTGTTGATGTTTTAGGTTTTTCATATTTTCTATGGACATGATTTTATAACAATTTACTGGGGCGCATTTATCTCACCATGTTACTAAGTTGGTGCCTTGGTTAGCGTGTGTTCAGTTGCGCTCATTAAGCTGGGGCATGAGCAGGCAACGTTGCCTTACTGATAGCTGTCGACCTTACTCAAATTCAAATTTCCTTTTCGGGTCGATCGGTAAATACGGCGACGGATGCTTTCCATTTACTCTTGCTTTAGGGTTTTGCTATGACGCAGAAAGAGTCGGTTAATAATTTTGAAAACCGTACGGATACGACGTTAAGAAGTGTGGATCTCAACCTCATCACAGTGTTTGATGCCGTGATGCAGGAACAGAACATTACGCGCGCCGCACAGAGTCTGGGCATGTCACAACCTGCAGTGAGTAATGCAGTGTCACGCCTGAAAGTCATGTTCAATGATGAACTGTTTGTGCGTAACGGTCGCGGTATCAAGCCTACGCAACGTGCGCGCCAACTGTTTGGCCCTATCCGTCAGGCGATTCAGCTGATCAAGAACGAACTGCCTACGTCAGTGTTCATTCCTGAAACAAGCAACCGTACCTTCCGTCTGGCGATTTGCAGCCCATCGGACATGCGTTTTGTTCCGCAAATCCTGAACACCATTTCTTCCGTGGCACCAAGCGTGAAGGTTCAGGTGGAAACAGAGTTTGACCGCGATATTTCGCGCAAACTGCGTTATCAGGAAGTGGACTTTGTAATTGATTACCTGCACTTCAATGAGTCAGGTTTCAGCAGCACAGAAATGTTCAACGATGAGCTGGTGGTTGTGGCGAGCAAAAATCACCCGCGTCTTAGCGACAGTATTACCGCCAAAGAGCTGACCAGCGAAGCGCATGCGGTATTGAAACATAACGGCGAAATGCAGGGTTATGCAGAAGCGTTATACCGAGATGGTCGCTACCGTGAAGCTTATCAGGGCGTAAGCCTGAGCAATATCCTGTATGTGGTCAGCCAATCGCAACTGGTGGCTGTGGCCCCACGCTGGATGGTGGAAGCGGGTCATCATCGCGATAACCTGAAAATGTTGCCACTGCCGCTGGATAACAACCGTATCAGCGGTTACCTGAGCTGGCACGCCTCTGCAGAGAAAGACAAAGGGCATCTTTGGATGCGCGATCAATTGCTGTCTATCTGCGGCAATTCGTTGGTATAAACCGCGTAAAAAACACCCAGAATATTGACGAAAAACCGGCTTATGCCGGTTTTTTTGTGCCTGTTATTTCCCTTCGAATCATGCTTTCAGGGGCGACAGACCCTATTGATTACAGCCTGTTACAACTTTTCTGAAAATTGAGAGAACAAGTGTACTCTGAAATGAACAGTGTTCGTCAAAATCATTGCCTAGATTTTAACCGCTTTGGCTGCGCTTTTTCTTGTAATTGATGGGGGAGTCATTACACTGCTGCCTGAGTTTTAGCTTACAAGTGTTAGCTAATTTTTGTCGCCGTCCCAACATGCATTCTAAAGGGACGCACCACGTGCTGAGAGAGAATTAAATGGCGCTGGAACTTCATATCGTTAACCGAATTCGCGAGCAGGTAAAGGCTCAAGGCGAGAAAATCGCACTGCGTTTCCAGCAAGGAAATACCTGGGGCGAAATGAGCTGGCGTCAGTTCGGTGAGCGTATTGATGCAGCTTCAAAAGCGATGCTGGTTTCAGGCCTCGCTGTGCAGGACAAAATCGGCATTTTTGCCAACAACTGTGCGGAATGGAGTATTGCGGATATTGCCGCACTTCAGGTGCGCTGCGTGCCAGTGCCAATTTATCCAACCAACACTGCCGATCAGGCTGCATATATCCTGCGCGATGCCGGTGTGCGTATTCTGTTTGTTGGTGACCAATCGCAGGCAGATGCCGCGATGTCGATTGCAGCAAGCTGCCCAGCGCTGGAAAAGATTGTCAGCTTTGCTGAGAACGTCGATTTTGCTGGCCATGAAATGGGCCAAAGCTGGGAAGCGTTTCTGCAAACAGCCAATGACAATGTCGAGCAGGAAATGCAGGCGCGTATTGCGGACGCTTCAATGAGCGATCTGATGACGTTGATTTACACCTCAGGCACCACGGGCGAGCCAAAAGGCGTGATGCTGGATTACGCCAATGTCGCTGCACAGATTGAAAGCCACGATAAGGTGTTGGGGATCAGTGAGAACGAAGTATCACTGGCTTTCCTGCCGCTGTCTCACGTGTTTGAGCGTTGCTGGAGCTTTTACGTCCTGCACCACGGTGCGACCAATTGTTACCTGTCTAACACCAATGCCATCCGCGAAGCGTTGCAGGAAGTTAAACCAACCGTGATGTGTGCGGTTCCGCGTTTCTACGAGAAAATCTACAGCGCCGTTCACGAGAAAGTGGCGACAGCGAGTCCGGTGAAAAAGGGTATGTTCCGCGCCGCGGTATATATCGGCAACCTGATGGCGGAAATTACCCGTAAAGGTAAGAAACCTGCGCCGTGGCTGAAAAGTGCTCACCGCATGGCAGACAAACTGGTGCTCAGCAAGCTGCGCCAATTGCTGGGTGGCAATATCACCATGATGCCGTGTGGCGGTGCAAAACTGGAGCCGACTATTGGCCGATTCTTCCATGCCATTGGGGTGAACGTGAAGCTGGGTTACGGCATGACCGAAACCACCGCCACCATCTCTTGCTGGGACAGCGGTAGTTTTGACCCGGATTCTATCGGTATGCCAATGCCGAATGCTGAAGTGAAAATTGGCCAGAACAACGAAATTCTGGTGCGTGGTCCAATGGTGATGCGTGGCTACTACAACAAGGCAAAAGAGACAGCGGAAACCTTCACGGCGGATGGCTTCCTGAAAACCGGCGATGCAGGCCACATTGATGCTCAGGGCAACCTGTTTATCACTGACCGCATCAAAGAGCTGATGAAAACCTCTGGGGGCAAATACATCGCTCCACAGGTCATTGAGGGTAAGCTGGGTAAAGACCACTTTATTGAGCAAATCGCAGTTGTGGCAGACGCGCGCCATTTTGTGTCTGCACTAATAGTGCCTTGTTTTGAATCACTTGAAACCTGGGCGAAAGAGCTGAACATCAAATACCATGACCGCATGGAGCTGATTAAGCACAGCGAAGTGGTGGAAATGTTCGAAAAACGCGTCGAAGAGCTGCAAAAAGAGCTCGCGAAGTTTGAGCAGGTGAAGAAGTTCACCCTACTGCCTTCTGAGTTCTCAATGGCACAAGGTGAATTGACGCCTACACTGAAGCTGCGCCGTAAGGTGATCCTCGAGCGTTATAAGAAACAAATAGAAGCCATGTACAAGAAGCACAGCTGAACCTTATTGGATTGAGAAACCCGGCCACTGAGCCGGGTTTTTTATTGCTACCCTCCTCAAATTCCCGCAAGGAAAGTGGCGTTAAAGTGTCCTTAACGTGCTACTTCCCCGAAAATCTGTCGGTAACAGCCAAAAACATACTTTTGTCATACGCTGAAACACCTATCTTCTGAACAGTAAATATTGTCATTGAACGGGTTTTTAGCAGTGAATGCTGATTGAGATGGTTGGGGCAGAGTCTTTAGTGATGAAACTTTGCCCAGTCAGAGTATTAATGGGAATCTGAGTTAACCAATAGACATATTTGCTAACAAAGCGTTAAAGTTGACAGTGCTTTAACCGCAGTGAGCAACTGGCGTCAGCCAGCCCAAAAAAGCGGGAAAAGTGGAAGCTTTTTTGATTCTTGTTACGACCGGAATCAAAAGCATAGCTGGCATGGATTGGCGGCAAACAGGTAGTCACGCCGACATCCATCTCTAGGCTACAAATAAGTCCTAAACTATGCATACATGGAGGCATATAGTGGAAATGTTGTCAGGAGCCGACATGGTCGTTCGTTCGATGATCGACCAAGGCGTAAAACATATATTTGGGTATCCGGGCGGATCGGTTTTGGATATCTATGATGCACTGCATGAGAAAAGCGATATCGAGCACGTTCTCGTTCGCCATGAACAAGCAGCCGTTCACATGGCCGATGGCTATGCCCGTGCAACCGGCGAAGTCGGTGTTGTACTGGTGACTTCAGGCCCAGGCGCAACTAACGCCATTACTGGTATCGCGACCGCGTATTACGATTCAGTTCCAATGGTGGTTTTGTCCGGTCAGGTCATGAGTAACCTGATTGGTAACGATGCTTTCCAGGAATGTGACATGGTGGGTGTCTCGCGCCCTATCGTAAAACACAGCTTTTTGGTGAAAAACACCGAAGACATTCCAAAAATCATCAAGAAAGCTTTCTATTTGGCATCAACCGGCCGCCCAGGTCCTGTGGTTGTCGACCTGCCAAAAGACATGCTGAACCCAGCAAACAAGTTCCCTTACGAGTACCCGGAAAGCATGTCCATGCGTTCTTACAACCCGACAACCTCGGGTCACAAAGGACAAATTAAGCGTGGCCTGAAAGCCCTGCTCGAAGCGAAAAAGCCGGTACTGTACATCGGCGGCGGTTCCATCATTTCTGAGTGTGGCGAGCAAATTAAAACGCTGGCAGATACACTGAATATTCCTGTTATCAGTACACTGATGGGCCTTGGTGCTTATCCGGGTACGGGTGACAAATCGCTGGGCATGCTGGGCATGCACGGCACGTACGAAGCCAATATGGCGATGCACAATGCGGATCTGATCTTTGGTATTGGTGTTCGTTTCGATGACCGTACAACGAATAACCTCGAGAAATACTGTCCAAATGCCAAGGTCATGCACATCGACATCGACCCATCGAGCATTTCAAAAACCGTTTCGGCTGACATCCCGATCGTTGGTTCAGCAGACGTGGTACTGAACACCATGCTGAAGATTCTGACCGAGCAAGGCGGCACGAACGATGAAGCCGCACTGGACGCTTGGTGGAACAACATCAACGTATGGCGCGAGCGTAAGTGTTTGGCGTACGAAACGAATAACGAACGCATCAAGCCGCAGCAAGCGATTGAAGCGGTCTACAAGCTCACCAATGGTGATGCATACGTGGCATCGGACGTTGGCCAGCACCAAATGTTTGCTGCGCTTTACTACCCGTTTGATAAGCCACGTCGCTGGATCAACTCCGGTGGTCTCGGCACCATGGGCTTCGGTTTGCCTGCGGCGATGGGTGTGAAATTCGCAATCCCTGACGCAGAAGTGCTGTGTGTGACCGGTGACGGCAGTATCCAGATGAACATTCAGGAGCTGTCGACGGCGCTGCAATACGATATCCCCGTCAAAATTATCAACCTCAACAACCGCTTCCTCGGCATGGTGAAGCAGTGGCAGGACATGATTTATCAAGGTCGTCACTCTCACTCTTACATGGATTCGGTGCCTGATTTTGCTGCAATTGCAGAAGCTTACGGTCACGTAGGTATTCGCATCAGTGATCCGGCTCAGCTGGAAAGCGAGCTGGCACGCGGTCTGGCGATGAAAGACAAACTGGTCTTCTTCGACATCAGCGTGGATGAAACAGAGCACGTTTATCCAATGCAGGTGCGTGGTGGTGCAATGAATGAAATGTGGTTGAGCAAGACGGAGAGAACATAATGCGCAGTATTGTATCGATTTTGATGGAAAACGAACCGGGCGCATTGTCTCGCGTAGTTGGCCTGTTTTCACAGCGTGGCTACAACATTGAATCCCTGACGGTTTCCCCGACAGACGATCCAACGCTGTCCCGCTTGAACATCACGACCACCGTGGTTAAGGCGTCTGAGCGCGAGCAGATTGAGAAACAACTGCACAAGCTGATTGACGTGCTGAAAGTGAGTAATGTGACCGAGTCAGAGCACATTGAACGTGAACTGGCGATGGTGAAAGTGAAAGCGAGCGGCTTTGCCCGTGCAGAAGTAAAACGCACTGCAGATATCTTCCGTGGCCAGATCGTGGACGTGACTAACTCGCTCTACACCGTGCAGATTGCAGGCTCAAGCGACAAGATTGAAGCCTTCATCGCAGCGATGAAAGATGTCACCGACATCATTGAAGTCGCACGAAGCGGTGTGGTGGGTATTGCTCGTGGTGAGCGCGCACTGCGTCAGTAAAACTGACAGCGAGTCTCAGAAAAAGCCGATGGTGAAAGCCGTCGGTTTTTTTATGTCTGATGGGCTGGCAGAAGATGCTCTCAACTTGTGACTTTCTGCCCAAAATGTATACTTCCGGGGTACAAGAAAAACAAAATAAACCCAAGAGAAAGTCGTTGTGTTCCAAACCATCAATAAGTATTTGGTGAGAGTGACGACCGTGTCTCTGGCTGTCCTGACGATTAAGGTCGGCTGGATTTATCTGGTGCCGATGGCGGTACTGATGAACACTCACCGCAATGAGCTGGTTCCATCCAGATTTAAGAAATGATACCAATCGTAGTAAATATCTGCTCATCCTAGCTTGTTAAAATGCTCAATAACTGCGTTAAAAAATTTGATTGTAGAATAACTACTTATCGAAATTTTTCGCCTTGTTCTCGAGCATTTTTCCTACGCTATTTCTGAGCAGCTACCTACTGTGATTGGTATAAAAGCCCAAAGAAACAAAAAAGGAGCCAATCGGCTCCTTTTTTTATGCTCGGTACGGTTCGATTACAGAACGTGTACAGATGCAGTGTTAGTAGTACCAGAAGCAACCAGTGCACCTGAAACCATAACAACGATGTCGCCTTTCGCAGCCAGACCTGACTCCAGAGCGATTTCTTTACCACGACGGTAGAACTCGTCAGTGTTTTCAAATTGGTCAACAACTACTGAAGTCACGCCTTTGCTCAGGCAAAGTTGTGCAGCAGTTTTCTCGTTGATAGTGACAGCGATGATGTTTGCCGTTGGGAAGTACTTGCGGATAGAACGCGCAGACTTACCTGCTTCAGTAGCAACAACGATCAGAGGAGCACCCAGCTTCTCAGCGGTGTCTACTGCGCCTTTACATACTGCTTCAGTGATACGCAGGCGAGAGCTGTCCAGACGTGAGCCCAGTTCTGCTTTCAGTACTGCATCAGTACGCTTCGCGATTTGCGCCATGATGGTCACAGCTTCAACTGGGTATTTACCCTTCGCCGTTTCACCAGACAGCATCACTGCGTCAGTGCCGTCCATGATCGCGTTCGCTACGTCACCCGCTTCTGCGCGAGTTGGACGTGGGTTCTTGATCATTGAATCCAGCATTTGAGTTGCAGTGATAACCACTTTACGTGCGCGGTTACATTTCTCGATCATCATCTTCTGAGCGAAGATAACTTCTTCTGCTGGGATTTCTACACCCAGGTCGCCACGTGCAACCATGATGCCGTCAGACAGCTCCAGGATCTCGTCGAAGTTATCAACGCCTTCCTGGTTTTCGATTTTAGAGATGATTTGGATGTTCTCGCCGCCGTTTGCAGCCAGAAGATCGCGGATTTCTTTAACGTCAGATGCTTTACGGATGAAAGAAGCTGCGATGAAGTCAACGCCTTGCTCACAACCGAATACCAGGTCACCTTTGTCTTTTTCAGACAGCGCAGGCAGGTTTACAGAAACGCCTGGCAGGTTAACGCCTTTGTTTTCGCCCAGGTCACCGTTGTTCAGTACTTTACAGATAACGTCAGTTTCTGTGGTTTCCAGTACTTCCATCTCGATCAGACCGTCGTCAACCAGGATGGTGTTGCCAACAGTCAGGTCTTTTGCGAAACCTTGGTAAGTCACTGCAACGCGCTCTGCGTTACCTACTACTGATGCGTCAGTAGTGAAAGTGAAAGTTTGACCTGCAACCAGAGAAACATCGTTGCCGCCTTCCAGCTTGATGGTGCGGATTTCAGGACCTTTGGTATCCAGCAGGATAGCCAGTTGCTTGCCACTGTTTTCCATTACCTGACGCAGGTTAGAGATGCGAGTGCCGTGCTCTGCAAAGTCGCCGTGCGAGAAGTTCAGGCGCATTACGTTCATGCCTGCATCTGCCAGTTTAGTCAGCATCTCTACTGATTCGGTTTTTGGTCCAATCGTACAAACGATTTTGGTCTTTTTCATGTAGGGTTCTCTCCGGTCGAACTTTTACTACCCAAGGGATAAATGTCGCTGTAGTCACGTTATCCAGATGCTTGAGTTTTGTAAGAAAACAACAAGCTACTGTGTGTTGAGCGGCAAGATTGCCATGTGCTCTTACAGCGTTAATATTGATTCATGCCACATAATTGTGTTGTCCAAACGCGGATTCGCTTGGACAACACAACTCATCCATGAAAGCGGACACAAGTATACATGCTTTATATGGCGGAAATTTGATCGCAGGCAAGTGAAAAAGGGATATTCCAACCTTCCTTGCATCATCCACTCAAATGAAACAGCAATGTGCCTTTTTTCAGGGCCGTAAATTTACCACATAAACTTATCTAGATCACTAATCAGTAACGAATAGATAAACAGCAGTGAACATTGGTGAACATTGGGTTGAATGCGTCAAAAGATAGCCCACTAGACGAGGATCATGCCTGAATATTTTTGAAAAAAAATGACATTATTTCGTCGCCTCATGAGCACAAAGCGAAATTTTTTCACTATTTCATAGATCTATGTCTCGCTCTGGCTATCTAACCAACAAACAGTATGTGGTCTGTTGGTTAAATTTTGCGACAATGTTTCCATTAATTCACCTAAGGGAATGAGTGCCTTTGATGCATTTGCTTCGGTTATGCCGATTCGTCTGTAGCGTTGTGGTATTTGTACTGGGGATCTCCCAGTCAGTTGCGTTGGCTGAAACGGATAAAGACACCATCATCGTGACGAATTCTCATAGCTGGAAGCCTTTTGCCTTCTCGGAAAATGGTATTCCCAAGGGACTGTTAGTTGATTACTGGAAGCTTTTTTCAGAGATCAATAACACCCCGGTAGAATTTGCTCTCTCGGATTGGAACGACTCTCTGATCGCTATGCAAGAAGGCGGGCGCAAAGTTCATGGCGGCTTGCTCTACTCTGAATCTCGTGATGAATACCTCGATTACGTCCTGCCTCTTTTCGAAATCTCCACCACGCTTTATGTACTCAATGACAGCGAAGAGTTGAAAACGGAAGGTGTTCTGCCGGGCATGGTCGTTGGTGTTGTGCGTGGCGGCTACGAGGAAGAGTTTCTGAAGACTCGCTATCCGTTGGTCTCTACCATGGGGTTTGATAACAATGCAGCGCTTATCCAGGCGGCACGTGAAGGCAAAATAAAGCGCATGTTGGTGGATACTCAAGTGGCGACTTATTACCTGCTGCAACAGGACAATCCCAACCGTTTTGTGCCGATTGACCGTATGTACCAAAAAATGCTGTATGCCGCCGTGCCAGCAGGAAATGAACTTCTGCTTCAAGAAGTCGAAAGCGGCATCAAAAATATCCCACCTCACGAAATTGATCGCATCAAACAAAAATGGCTCAACACGAGTAAAACCACTCAGATCCCTGACTGGTTTTGGCCGCTGGTGGGCTCTGTATTGTTTCTTGGCACAGTCAGTTACATCATCCTGCTCAAGCAGGCCGTACACCGAAAAACCCGTGCTTTGAAAGCGTTGAACAGTAAGCTGGAAGAATACGCGTTTACCGACTCACTGACCGGACTCATGAACCGCCGTGGCTTGGACAGAAACTTTGCCAGCAAGCGGGTCAATAGCATGCTGAAACGTGGCCAATTAGGGGTGCTGATGCTTGATGTGGATCACTTCAAAAAAATCAATGATAAGTACGGTCACCTGAAAGGGGATGAAGTGCTGAATAACCTTGGCAGGGCGTTGAACAACTACCTGCGCGAGGCGGTGGCAATCTCTCGGCTGGGAGGTGAAGAGTTCTGTTTGTTGATACCCGCTGAGGATCTGCACGATCTGGAGGTGAATGCGGATTACGTTTGCCGGTTTATCGTGCCGCAGGCTTCACAGGAAGGGATAGGGCTTTTTGTAACCGCATCGGTGGGGGCATTGCTGGTAGACAAAGGTTGCAAAGATCCTTCTCTTGAAGCGCTGCTTCACCATGCAGACCGCTTGATGTACCAAGCCAAGGAAAATGGCCGGAATCGGGTTACGCTGGGTTCTCTGTCGAACCAGCAGCACCATAGATACAACAATCAGATAAGCGCTTAACCGTCGTCTGGTTTATCTTCTGAAGACGCATCGTAATTGATCACGCGATTGCGCCCGGTCTTCTTCGCGATGTAGAGCGCTTCATCAGCACGTAGGCTGGCGGTCAGGAAATCTTCTGTTGCCTCCAGCACTGTCGCCCCGATAGAAATTGTGCAGCCAATGGAAAGCGGCTGTGAGTTCGGGTGACTGACTCTCACTTCACAGTCCTGCACTGCCACGCGAAGCCGCTCTAATCTTGTGGTGGCTTCGGTATGATTGTCAGCCCAAATCAGTAAAGCAAACTCTTCGCCACCCAAACGAAATGCGTATTCATCCGGCGCAGTGAAATCTTCAATCTCCTGGGCAAATCGGCGCAACACCAAGTCACCCACGGGGTGGCCAAAGGTGTCGTTGATACGTTTGAAGTGATCGATGTCGGCCATCGCAAGATACTGGCGGCGTTGCTGAGCAGCATGGCGCTCACTGAACAAGTCCAACAGATAACGGCGATTATAAAGGTTGGTGAGATCGTCTCGGTTTGCCATATCACGCAAAGTACGCTCACGGCGGATTTGGTCGGTTACCACACTCACAAAGGTACACATGGCTTTTTCGCCATACCAGTCAATCACCTTGTCGGTGATTTCAGCGATCATCGGATTACCTTTTAAATCCATATGATTGATCACTTCCGGCGGTGTCGGGATCCCGGTTTCAATCGCGTGATTGTAGCGACGCTGAGCTTCAGGCCAGTGTTCTTCTTCAAAAAGGACGCGAATAGAAGGCAGACTGAGCACGTCCTCTGCGCAGGCCATTCCACTGAACTTTGCGAATGCGTTATTGGCATACTTAGGGACAAAGTTAATGTGTATGACGCAGGGATTCGGGTGGATGTCGAGTATGTCTTTAAAATCTGGCATCGCGTGGAGAAAGTGCTGGTCAAAAATTTAATGTGAAAGTTATCACTTATCAGTGTGAAAACTGCGATGTATTTCATGAATTTGGAATTGTTGCTCGGAACTAATCAATTGTGAATCATATGTCTTACATCTTTGTTAGTAGTGCAACGCAAAATTATCATTCTGCTCAATAATGGTTCGGTTCTCTCAGATTTTGATTGGTTCAATTTTTTCACGCAGATCTGACAGAGAAACGGATGATTTTGGGGTGGAAATGCAACTTCCTACTACTATGAAACAAAGAACTTTACACCGTGATAACGTTAATTCATGTCTAAATGGAGACTCTTGTTAGGCGTTGGCGTGTTATGTTTTCCGCTCTATCTATCGGCTGAAACCAGCGAATTTGCCTACACCGAACAACTAGAAAGTGACAACCGTATGAAGTGTATTTATGGCTACTTTGCGGAGAAAACCGGTGACCATGAATTCGCTGTCGCGATTCTTGAAGACTGCATTGCACGCTGGAATGATGTTTATTCCATGCTGCTACTTGCTCAAATTCATGAAAACGGTGTGTACTCAGCGCCAAACCCCTCCCGTTCCACTGCCTTAATGAAGCAGGGGGCACAACTCGATGACGAAGCAGGCTACTCGAGACTTGCCAGATATCACTATGGGAAAGCGCTTTACGAAGGCTTTGGCATTGCTGTCGATAAAAGTCAGGGAAAGGAATATCTCCAAATGGCCGCTCGCGAAGGGGTTGAAGCTGCCTGCGAATACCTTGAACAAAATGGTGAGCCTTGCTGATGACGTGAAGGCGTAAAGTTTCCATTTGCTTCGTTGTTTTCAGGTTGACGCAAGGCCGCACACGCACAGCGACTCTGGATATGCTCAATAGGAGCAGTAGCGCACATGTAAGACGTCATGTGTGCCATTTTTGCTGGGCCTTACTTTATCCATCAACACATGATCTTGGGATCCACCAGGTGAGCGCTAAGACGCAGCATGGGGTCGTCAATTGGCGGGGCAGTCTCACGATATCGATAACTTTTTTATTTCCCAAGCCCAGCGTTTTTAAGCGTTTGAGGCGTAATTACCTTTCCGCCAGCCTCAACACCAAACAAGCCGCTTTCCTCTTCGGAAGGTAAAGCAAAGGGCGGCGCATCATGGACTAGCTGGAATTCCAGTAAAGTGTAAGGACGTTGCCATAACCACTCACGGTTACCGACTGCATGCAAGTCCGATTCTGGCTGTGGCTCATCAATGAAAGAATAGAAATAGAGAGTGAAGCCATAATCGGTAACAGGTTGGATGGATTTCAGCGTCAAACCAAGGCTTTCAGCCCATTTCTGCATGGCTCGCTCGTCATGGCAGCGAAGAGTGATGTGTGCCAGCGCGGCTCCATCGGCAATCGGGTGAGTCAGTGGTTGGCGTTGGGGTTTATTGCCTTCAAAGGTAGTTTGCAGTAATTCAATGGTCAGCCCGTTGGGATCAGACAAGTGAGCAAGATAGCCAATGTCCTGAAACTGGCGCGGCGCGGAAACATTGATCCCCTGTGAGCGAAGCCAGTGGCAGGCGGCGTCCAAGTCCACCACAGTGATGCCGATTTTCCAAAAGCCATCTGCTGGTGTGGGTTGGTAAAAGTTATCAGACGGAATAAAAGACAGTGATGCGCTTTCACCTTCAAATCGCCAGCCGGAGTCGGTCAATCGCATGCCCAGCACATCCTGATAGAAAGCGTGAAGTCGCTCGCTAAGCCTTGCTTTGATGGTAATGTTGGTGAACACGTATTCCTTCTCCGTCCTTTGTGCGTCCTTATCCCCATATAAGGGTATATCCCATTGTTGCTGTTTCGGAGGGGAAAAGTGCGATGAAAAAAGCGTGATTTCGAGTAGTAATCAATGATCAGTGGGTAAATTTGCCAACAGCGTCCCGCCCGACTGCTGATAGGATTGCAAATACACATTGAAATGTATCAAGATCACGACAAATAAGTTTTGGAATAGAAATCACATTCATGCTTAAAGCCATCGCACTCCTTTTTACAATGCTTACCCTTGTCGGGTGTTCGAAAGAGAAAGACGGCAACGTGTTTCTAGAGCGTTGTTTTGTGGATCGCGAATACAGTTTTGAGTGTGATGGTGTGAGCTTTACTGCGCTGCCGGGATTAATTGAAAAAGCCACCGAACAAGAGGTTGTCGTCAGGGTAGAAAAAGAGTCCATCACACTGTCCAACCCCTCAGGCTTTGAGGCGTTGGCGAACGTCGATGTGGCTTACCTGAAAAACCTTTCCATCAAATTCTCAGGCACGGTAAAGGAAGCAACCTGGATCCAGAAGAGCTTTGATATCGAAAATCCACGGATTGACTGGTTTGAAATGCCAGACAAAGCGCATATCGCCAACATACGTAAAGAACGAAAAATTCGTGCAGCAATGTTGGATGCACGCGGTGGTGAAGATGAAGCCTATCAATACTGCGCGGCACAGGCGGAAAGCTTTTATGGTGCCGATTGTGGGTTCGACCAGAGCTTTGAGTCGGTGTGGAACAAAGATACTCTGTTCACTACGGTGAGTTGCAGAGGAGAAAGCGGTAAGAAAACACGCTTTAAGTGCAGCACCTACGACGGCATGACCGTTCTCGAATCTTATTGGTAATCATCCAAAAATATCTGCTGGCTTACGGACTAATACCCAAGATCTGAATACCGGCGGATGATTTCCCCATACTTGCCCGACGCCTTTACCTGATCCAATGCTGCTTGCCAGCGGGTGATTTCTTCTTCTGGTGTGTCTTTTGAAAACGCAATATAAAGCTGGATATTGAACAGTTCTACGCCCGTGTTCTTGAGACTCTCCGCATCGATACTGCTTTTTTGCATCATGGGTTTGTAGGCAAATTCCCCAATCGGTGCCAAATCCCCCCGGCCCATCACTAACATGGAAAATGCCTGAATCGGGGAATTGGTGATATAGAGATTGTTAAACCCCTGACTCTGAAGGAACTCTGTTTCCGGAAAACCACGAGTGACAAGAATCGCGTTTGTTTCCCGCGCGTCTTCCAGTGATTGGATGTTGATGTCGCTGTCTTTATGACGATAAAACGTGACTCTGTCTTCCACCAAGGGGCCAACCCATTTAAACAAGGGTTCACGTTCTGGTGTGCGGCTCATTGAAAACAAAATGCGGTTGGACTTTCGTTTGGTTTCTTTGTAAGCGCGGGCCCAAGGAAGCATCTCAATATCGTCAGGATGCCCGACGATGGCAAAGACTTCACGTACGATATCGACAGATAATCCATTTAACTCGCCATTTTCCACATAACCAAACGGCGCAAAATCTTCCGTCATGACCGTGAATGTTTGAGACATTGCGAGCTGGCTGACTATCAGCAGAGGCAGTGCGAAAAAGCATCGAATAGCGGAGGTTAACAACGACTTACCCGGGTTATTCATTCCTTCACCTGACATTACGACTCGTTACGTATTTTTATGTTTATACGCTTAAGTTTACTCAAGACGACTGCTTGCCTGTGTTTATTTCTGCTGAATCTCAATAGTGAACTTAGTCGCACCAACATGTCGCATAATGGGTGTCTAAGGAATTGATATTAAAGGCTGACTTTGCTGCGTTGCTTGTTCAAAAAAGAAGGCAGTGCTTGCTGGTTTTACTGATGGTGTGCATCAAGGCAAAGCTTGGGTTGGTGATGCCTTGCTGTTCCAGTTCATCAAGCATCAGAAGCCAGAGCCTTGCTGTCATTTCAGCATCCGCCAAAGCGCGGTGGAAAACGCCATCATTGGCAATATGCTTGAAGCGCACCAGATCGCCGAGTTTGTGGGTCGGGGAGTCTTGAATCAGGCGGCGGGCAATCAGCATAGAGCAGGTAAACTGGCCGGAATAATCTCCGTGCAGGCGCTCCAGTTCCGCATCCAAAAAGCGCTTATCGAAAGAGGCGTTATGCGCCACAAGGTTAAACCCGGCGATAAACTCCGCAAACCGGCTCATCACCTCTTCGCAGCCAGACGCGGTGCGTAACATATTGTTAGTGATGCCAGTGTAACCCTCGATAAAACTGCTGACGCGAAAGCCCGGGTTCATCAATTCCTGAAAGGTGTCGACTACCTCACCGTCAACCAACTTTACCGCGCCGATTTCAATGGCGCGGTCGCCCATGTTGGGTGATAAGCCTGTGGTTTCGAAGTCGAGTACGACAACGGTATTAGCGGGTTTGGATGGCATGGAGAAGATCCCGAAGCGAGAGAAACAGAGGGAAGGAGTATACAGGGGAAACGACTACATGCGTGAAAAGTGAAAATAAAGCTCGCTATTTAACCGGCACACTGTATAGTTCGCGCCTGGCTCAGAAAGAGCTGTTAATGCCAAATTTAGTTTAAGTTTCTTCTCAGCTACTTCTCGATAGTCTTCGTTAATACCCTGCGTCAACTTGTGCTTCATCGACCATTCAATAGCTTTCCGTACAGCCTTGCTGTTTAACGTCGGCGTTTAGCTTGTCGTTAACATATTCAATTAAAAACAAATTAGAGGTTACTATGTCTGATAAATCGACTGGTCTGGTAAAATGGTTCGACGAAACTAAAGGTTTTGGCTTCATCACTCAAGACAACGGCGGCAAGGACGTATTCGTTCACTTCCGTGCAATCGTTTCTGACGGTTTCAAAACTCTGGCTGAAGGCCAAAAAGTACGTTTTAACGTTGAGCAAGGCCAAAAAGGTCCTCAAGCGACTAACGTAGAAGCGCTGTAATTCAGCGAGAAACGGCGCAATACTCGGTATATTGCGCCGTTTTATTTCCTGCCTTTTTCTTCCTCAGGGTATCGCCCTTAAAGTTGAACCCGCACCGTTTGCAGCGCATTCGCTGGCAGGGTTATCAACGCACTCTGCGCACCAATCACCAAATCAAATTGTATCGGCTTCTTGGTAGTGTTCAGCAGTTGCACACTTAGCAATCCTGATTCATTCACCGTTGAACTGGCATGCAAATCATCCTGCTCCAATCCGCCTAACAAGGTATCGGTTTTGACTGCTTTATCGCCGGGACGAATCGTGCGACTGAACTGTGCCAGCACATCATAAATCGGCGTGTAATAGACATACCCGGTTTCCGTATCAATCATGATCGGTGCACCACAGAAATTTCCAGCATGGTTAGGGCCGCCTTTGGCATCTAGCACCGCATTCCAATCTACCCAACCGTTCATCCAGTGATTCAGGCTGACAATGATGTCACGCGCGTAGCGATGCACTGGGGTGTAGATAGGGTGGTTTTCCGGATTTGGTGCCCAAGTAGCGGTGTATGCCCAATCGGTCGCGTTTTCATTCCACCAGAACTCGTCGTTATCAAACCAGCCGGACTCCTGAAATTTCACCGGATCCAAAATGCCTTTCGGTGCAGGCTTACCGAGATCGTCAATTGTGCCTTCGGTATGGATGATGGCGAAATCCGGGAATTTGTTGTGTACCTTCTCCAGTACCTCTTGGTACACATCGACCGTGCTGGAATACCAGTGAACGGCAGATCCATAAACATACGGCGCGGTGTCGGGATCGCCTAGGATCACATCCGTCCAATGCTCCAGATGATCTCGGTTTTGATCGTAGATAAGCAATCGAGTATCGTTGAAAGCGCTTTCTTTTAAAGCCGGACCAAGAAACTCTTTGATGAAGGTGTTTTGGGTCTCAGCAGTGAAGTGCATGCTCTCCCAGTTGCCGCTGTTGCCGTGCGGTTCATTGACCGGCGTTAAACCCCAGATATCAACACCGGCTTCCTTATAGTGCTCAAGGTATTTCACCAGATAATCCGCGTAAGTGGATTCATATTCCGGTTTGAGCGAGCCACCCGTACCTTCCCAATCGTTCTCTTCTGAGCCTTTGATAAACCAGGTATTGATGTCTTTCATCCAAGGCGGCGCAGTCCAAGCGGAAGCAATGATGTTCAGGGTGCCGTCATCTTGTTTTGCCTTGATCGACTTTGCTTCTTTGATCATCGGCAGCACGTCGAACGATTCATCCTGAATTCCCGGATACTTAGCTTTCGAAAAGCCATCGCTGTCTGGTGCGATTGTGAAATGCTCCAGCGCCGCGTCACCTTCGACTTCGGCATAGCCGAGCTTTCCTTCCACAGAAAAGTCAGTCGAGCCAATCGGCGTGCGGGTCAGCGAGAAGTTCGCGCCTGATTCGCCGTAGAGATTGTTCATCACTTCAAGGCGTTTTTCTGGCGGAAGGTGAGCCAATACAAACGCAGCAGATTCAGTGAAAGACGTACCGATCCCAGTGATGGTTTGCTTGGTGATATCCGGTTGGATGACGACTTGTATGCCGTTTGCACGTTCAGTGGTAAAGGACTGGTTTGGCATCACTGACATTTTGTCGCCCGCTTCGCTGGTCAGCAGGATTTCACTCGTCGAGGTTAAGCCAAAATTCTTGTTATTGCTCAATGCTTGCTCCCTGTCTTTATCAGAAGTGCAGGAAAGCAGCATTGCCGAAGACAACGCAACAAGCGCTGCAGCGACTGCTCTCACTTCCATGTTCTTTGCTCCACAGTGGGAATGATTGGTGTTAAATAAAAAGCCGCACATTAGTCCCTGATGTGCGGCTCTCTACGTATACCTGTTCTATTTTTTGAATGTAACCGGAGGCCATGTTTACTGCTTTGCTTTTCTTGCAATCAATACAGTCCCAGCAGTCCACAGAAACACAGGGCGATGATGATGGTTACATGTTGCGCTCGGCACTGGCGACAGCGATCAGCGCATCAGCGACACCTTTTGGATCAGAGAAAATCACAGCATGACTTGAATCAAGGGTGAAAGTGCCTTTAACGGGCTGACCTTGAATCATCGCATCCTGAACGTTTGGTGGGATAGCATTGTCCTCAGAGCATTTCACGTAATAGCGGGGAATGCTGCCATAGTTTTCTTCTGTCAGTGACAGTTTATAGGTGAGCGGTGCAGTTGGCTCCATTACCATAGAGGCTTTCGCACCTTCAACGGCTTCTGCGGGCAAGTCATGTGCAAATGCATGATGGATTTCGGACTCCTTTATTCCCACTGCGGTTTTATCTTCGTTAAAGAAGAGGTTATCCAATACCGCAGAACCCTGAACACCTTGCGTAGCATCCATAAAAGAGACGCCGTCAGGCAGCATGAAAGCACATAGGTAAACCAAGGCACTCACCTTGTCTGGACGTTCTTCAGCCACTTGGCTGGCAATCATTCCCCCGAAACTGTGGCCAACCAAAATGGTCTTATCATCTTGTTTATCCAAGATATCCGTTACTGTTTTGACATAGTCCTCGAAAGTAATGTCTGCTGGTTTAGTTTTGTCGGAGCCGTGTCCTGGCATATCTGGCGTATTGAAAGTGGCGGATTGTTGCATCGAGATTTGCTCTTGAACACCTTGCCACTGGAAGCCCCCAAGCCAGGCTGAGTGAATCATGGTGAAATTATCAGCTGCCGATGCTTTTTCTGAAATGAATGAATCAGAGGAACATGCGGCAGATAACAAGGCAGTAGCGATGGTGACAGGTTTTACGATGTTGAAGTTGAAACGTGATTGAAAACTCATATTTTTACTCCTTTTAAATAGAGTTAACAAAGTGAACTTTATGGGGATTGCATCTTGCCCCTCTTGTTCTAATCGCTTCTTTGCTCATCTCCGACTGGCTATTTCTTTATCGTAAAAATAGAAAAAGTTTGTTACATCACCATCCAAAGAGGCTCATGAGTGCATGCTTCCATTCATGGTTAGTGACAGAGTTTGTTAACAATATGATATGTAAAGTGAGTTTGGTGTAGAGGGCGGTTTGTAGAGTGTATTAGTGAAGTCAAACACTTACAGTAAATGCTACTGGCTTATAACTGTGTTTTGGACACTAGGAACTCATATTTCTTGAAATACTATTGAAAGTGAGACGTTTGGGAACACTGGAATTCAGCGTTGTATGTCTACCGTTGTATCAAGTTGTGGTTTCCGGGGATCTCAGCCACTCAATCGCCAGCTTTTCCAGTGATTCCCAACTGGTGATTTCATGGGTACCGATGTGAAAACGGGAGGAAGTCAGTTGTCCATAGAGTTTGAAGTTCACTTTCTCTCTGGGGTACTGAATCTCGCAGTGCACCGACTTGGCAAGGGTATCAATATCAAAAGCGACCACCATGACGGGCAGCGACTTATCTCCGCCACGAATATTGAGGCGAAGCACCACTGGCAGCCCGGTATCATTGGCGAACATATACATAGGCACGACACTGTGCTTGCTGCCGCTAGGGAGCAATTTGTGAAGACAATCCAGCCTATCGAGCATACCTTTCCCCTTAGATGGTAAGGATTAATCCAACTTGAGCCATTTCTTCAGTGTAGTGATGTTTACGGATTAGAAACTTGATTTGGTTAAAGTTTGTGCGATTTGGCGCGATGGGAGTAGAGAACGGCGCGTTGTAAATGAAAGACATGCCACCGCAATTACGCCAGTGGCACTTCGCTTTCCTTTGGCGCATAGACAACGCGATTACGGCCTTCCCGTTTGGCTTGGTACAACGCGTGGTCAGCGTTTTGCAGCAGTTGGTCGAGATTCTGGGTGTGGTGCCAGGTGGCCATGCCGACAGAAATGGTGACATGAATAAACTGGTCTTCGAATAGAATATCCGTTTCCTCAACCGCCAAACGCAAACGCTCAGTCATAGTTTGAGCAGCGTCTTCAGGTGTGTTTTCCATGACCACAGCAAATTCTTCCCCCCCAAGACGCGAAAGGAGATCCGTTTTTCGCAAAGAGTGGTTCAGAATATTGCCAATATGGCGAAGAACGGCGTCTCCACAGGCATGGCTGTGGGTATCGTTCACCTTCTTGAAATGGTCAATATCGATCATCAACAGGTGCACACTTGGCGAGGTGTTGCGTTTTGCCCGTTCAATGAATTGCTGTGCGCCTTCAAAGAAAGAACGTCTATTCGGTAGTCCTGTCAGCAAATCGGTGCGGGCTTCTTTTTCGGCAAGCGCTTTGGCTTCATACAGCTGCTTCGTTTGCTCTTTAACCCTTTCTTCCAGCACGTGCGCGGCATTTTCTAAATATTTCCAGTGTTTGTCTTCAATGCGTTGCTTTTCACGCTGCATGTGCCTGAATCGAAGGATCATGACGGTAGTCAGCAAGATGACCTCAATCAGACCACCAAAATAAATCAGCCACTCAGCGAAAGCGCTGTCTGCAATGTATCCTCTGAGCCTTGCCGAGGCGAGTGCCATACCAATGGCAAAGAAGACCCAACTTCCTGAAAACAAAAGTGCGTGCGGTACTTTTTTCTTGTGTGCATAGATGCCCAATGGGATCAGGGAAAACGCACCAATTGCGGTGAAATCAATGATGATTCGCGAAAGATACGGCTGACCAAAGAGGTTAAGCACCACACCGACCGCCACCACTGCCACCACTGCCAGCATGACTTTATCGACGCGCGGTAAGTGCTCCGGCACATTCAAAAAGTGACGGACAAAAAGAATGGCGACGAGTTGGCAAATATTTATCTGAAGCACCACCATCCATAATTCATAGTGCTGTGATGCGATTAAATAGCTCCATACTCCGCTGAATGCGGCAAAGAGTGAGGCGGCTGAAAACGCGAAAGCGGTGTAATAAAGATAAAGCCGGTCTTTTGTGGCGAAATAGGCGAGCAGGGTAGACAGACCCATGGCAATTTCAACACACAACAAAATCACCAATAGCGACAGCTCTACATGTGTAGAGTGGTAAAAATCAGACTCTTCCCAGATACGCATCGAGTCAAACTTATGCATAGGGAAGTCACTACCCTGAAACAGGCGGTAGTATATCTCTACCTCAGATTCAGGCGGGACTTCGACTGAAAACGCTGGCCTGTAAAAGGAGACCGGGCGCGAGTCTGTGGGCTGAGTGTAAACAAAGCGTTGATGCGTGAATGTGCCTTCACCGCTTTTCAAGCGTGAGTAAAAATCAATGGTCTCGACGGAGGGCTCTACATACTCCACGATGATCTTTTTACTGACAGACTCAGGGTTGGATAAACGGAATGAGATCCAGGTCGGAAGCGTGGAAAACCCCCTGTTCACGACGCCTTTTTGAGGGCGCTGCCAGTCTGCCAGAGACGCAACATCATCAATGGTTAATTGATGTGAAGGGTCATCAATAAAACGGAATTTATCAACTGTCGACCCCCCGCTTTCCCACTGTGACAAGTCAATGGTTGTTTCCGCAGAAACCAAACCAGAGACACTGAAAGTGATAAACAGGACGGAAAAAACCAGCGATAAAAAGTGATTAATCCGACGTTGCCACATGCATGTAGATTCCTGAGTTAATGGACTTATTACCTTCATTCCCCGCCAGGCATTGCTGGTTACTCAGCAGGGAAATGCCAGTGATAAGGTCCTAAATACTGATACTGTTCGGTATCAAAGAGGGCAGTTGCATCACATACGGCATAGGTCGTGAGGCATTGCGCTCATGAATATCGATTTCGATTCTGTTTAAGTTCATGTGGAACTGAGTCAGTATCGGTGCCACACGTTTGTCGGTGAAGTATTGGGTTCTTGGGTCATCCGTATAGTGACCAAGGGTGTCATATTGCACGCCAGCTAACAGGTAGGCGAATGAGGTTTGATACAGCGCCACATCCAAAGGCGGTAGCCAATCAATCACGTCTTCCTGAGTCAGTGTTTCACTGCGTCCTGGCATTGGCTTGTAAAGCGTTCCGCTAGCTCCTGGGATATAAGACATCAGCGGGTACTGCGCATAGTTCACTGAAGCATGTTGGGCACTTGCGGTATAAATGATTTGCGCCACGACACGGCAGAGATAATCAAAGCTGTCGATTTGTACCGGGCTCTTTTCATCATTGGTTGCCGTTAAGCCATCTAAACCCCTTACTGCAGCGCGTTTTGGATTAACCAGCTCATTCACCCAGGCTTGGAGTTCAAAATCTTCCAACACCATTTTATTTCGCGCTTCCGCAGTTTCACCCTCGTAGTAAAGCGACAGATAATCAGTCACGAATTGCTGAATCGCCGCCCAAAGATCGAGGGTATCTTCCCTGAATGGGAAAGACGGTAATGCGTCGCTTGAGACGCCACGTTGATGGAAGATCTTATCTGGATACTGATCATCAAACCGGCGCTTTTCATAAGCGTCCACCAGTACTTCTGCGGTTTCCTGATGCGAAGTTGAAATCACGGAAGCTACAACGCCGCCTGGCACCATCAAGCTGGTGTAAGCGCCATGGTTAATGTCCAAGGTGAAGCGGAAATGCGGTTTCAACAGCACCATCAGTGGGTGTGTTTGTGGCAACTGTCGATGGCTGGCGACAACAATGGGTTCAATCACCAAATGGCACGCGCCCAAATGCGCCACGGTTTCATGCTCAATCGTACAGGCGTTTTGCACCACCATTTTTGCCAGCAGCCACTTTGCGCCATCGACATCGTTGTTATTGGTGCAGTCATTTGGCGTGAAAATCGGCGTGGTGTCGGCATCAAAATGCTGCCCCAATTGAATGGCGATGGGTTGCATTGCACCGTCAGTCGGATAGCCGTGTGGTGGCGACGCATTCCAATAAAACAGCGCAATCGGCGCTTCAGGGTAGCGGTGTAAACCATGCAAAGACGCGCCTTTCTTGCCTTCAAACATGGCGTAATCGCAAACGTACAATAAGCCTTTATTGGCGGCCTCAGTGAGCGTTAAGGTGTTATTACTACTGACTTGCTGCAGGATGTCGTCAGTAACAGGCATCTTCTCCAGAAGCTCAGCCAGCAAATACACATTCTCATGCGCTGCTTTCTGCGTTCTGACGCCTCTGAGGTTGGTGGTATTAAACCCCGCGATTTGCATGTAGCCAAAGTACCAATCTTGCAGACAAATCGGTAAATCATCTTCCGGCATCCACGCTTTGCGCTCCACATCCAAGGCTTGAGGCGTCGGCAAGGTGTTAAACAGCAATTCGTAATCTGCCAGTCCTTTCGGTTTGAGATACTGATGCCCACGCTCCTCATTCAAGGTGTAGTAAAGCGTGTCTTTAAGAAATGCCGTAAAGCCCTCTGACTCAAATTGCTTGGTGACTTTCGCCAGCCCCTCAACAATGTGCAAGAAATCTTTGGGTAGGTGAGAAAGGCCTTGAAGCGCACCTTCAATAGCATTAGGCACTTCAGCCAGTGCTTCGAGCAACGCCTTGGTTGCTGCTACATCTTCAATCACAGCCAGCGGGGAGCTAGGTGATTTCAACTTGTGGTAGGCCTCGTTAACCTTTTTGATTGACTCTGACACATCACCGGTCAAATCGTCCTGCAGCTCTCGCTCAAGCAAAGACACAACAACCTTGGTGAAGTTTTCCAGCAAGGGTAAAAAGACCTTAGCGACTTTCGCTTCATATTCGAGCGTGAACTCCTCTCCTTTAGGCAGCCCTGCAGAGAGGGACAGCGGCTCAATGTAGCTGAACATATAGTTATATGACGCTTGTGATACCGATACCTGAAACGCTCTATCCTGAATAGCTTCCTGAGACAATGTCTGGGGAAGTGATGGAGTCATAGAGGAGTTCTTAGATTGCATGTGCTTTCCTTGCTGGCTTTTCCCAATCTCCTTGGGATACATCTTTTTAAACGAAACCATGATTCATTTGTGGTTCGTTAGTTTTATATATGAAACAGCCAATAATAAAACAATCAGTAGAGGTTCATGCGCGCAAATTCAGGCGCACCACACAAACATCAATATTTGCGGCGGTTATGTCATAAAACTGAAAGAACAAATCTCCATTACATCTGACCAAACTGTTCCTAGAGTCAGAGGGGATTGAATTAAACCAGCCTGAAGCTTTTTCTGCCTGAAATCGGAATACATCACGCCAAACATCACTATCGCGAAAACTAACCAGACTTTGTGAGTTTTCGGGGGAAACTTGGCGTTATTTAGAGGAGCAGAAATAGGCTTTTTCGCATGCTTGCTTCCCACCTGTGTATCTTCCTCCTACATGCTGAACACTATGTATAAGGCTTAATGAAAAGTGAGAGATTTTGAACTGGAGACCAATCGATTATGAGGGGGATTTTTCGTTATTTTTCAATGAACGGGAATGAACAAAAATGAACAAATAAAGCCATTAAAATCAGTGTTATATCGTAATTATCTTTGTTTTCTCTTGTTCATCGAAAACCATAGGAATATGATTAATCTGCTACATATGTGCTACACAGGGAGTTAGGTAAGGTGCAGGGAAGCAGATAAACATGCCTATCAAAAAGAAGATTACGACCACCAGTATTAAGCAACTCAAGATAGAAGATAAGCGGATCAATGATACCGAAATTCTCGGCTTTCATGCGCGTATTTCATCCGCTGGTCGCATCGTTTACTACCTGTTCTATCGTTTTGATGGCAAACAGGTGAACTACAAGCTTGGAAACGCAACAGACATCACTCCCGCCCAAGCGCGAGACCTTGCCAAAGAGAAAGCGGGGCAAGTGGCTAAGGGCAATGACGTACATGAAGAGAAAAAGCAGGTACGCCAAGAAACCCAACGCCGGAAACATCTAAAGCTCCCCGTTTACCTTGATGAACGTTATCTGCCGTTTTTGATAACGCGAAACCCCAAAACGGCCAACCGCATCGTTAACCACATAAAAAGCCGCTTCGCCTTTCTGATGGATAAAGAGCTGGATCAAATCACTCCTTGGGAGATTGAAAAGTGGCGCAGTGAGCAAAGACAAAAAGGGCGAACACCTTCAACCATCAATCACAGTGTGAACTCACTGAAAGGCGCTCTATCTAGGGCGGTTGAATGGGGGCTGATTGACTCCCACGAACTGAGCAAAGTGAAAACCATCAAAGCCGACAACATTCGCGTCCGTTATCTCAATGAAAGCGAAGAAAAACGGTTACGCCACGCTATCAAACTGCGTGACATGAATGCTCGTGCTGCCCGTCGTTCAGCCAACGAACACAGAGAAATTCGAGGTTATGAGCAATTTCCAAGTTTGGATGATGTCACCTTCGTTGATTATGTTGAGCCGCTGATTCTCCTTGCCATGAATACAGGCTTACGGCGTGGTGAGCTATTGAGTCTTGCTTGGTCAGATATTTACTTTACTGAGCGTTACCTGCAAGTGCGTGGTGGTAATGCCAAGTCAAAGCAAGGCCGAACCATTCCACTAAATAATGAAGCGTACAACGCGCTCTTTAACTGGCGAGAGCAAAACCAGAAAGCGACCTATGTGTTTGAAGGAAAGATGGGCGCACCGCTGACCGAGGTGAAAAAGCCGTGGGGCATGGTGATGAAGATGGCAGAGATTGAAGAGTTCAACTTTCATGACCTCCGCCACCACTTCGCAAGTAAGCTGGTGATGGCGGGGGTAGATTTGAACACAGTCCGAGAGCTTCTCGGGCATGCCGACCTTAAGATGACGCTAAGATATGCGCACTTAGCGCCAGAGCACAAGGCTGCGGCTGTTAGCTTGATTGGCTAACACTAATGTTAGACCTCAATAGTTTGCCAACTTTGGCGGCTTAATCTTCAAGAAGTGGTATGGTTAGAGCTAGAAAGTCTAGGCTTAATTTTGACTTGCTTACATCCAATATTTTTGACCTACATCTAGGTATATGCTGTTCGTTGATACCACATAAGTGTTCCATTATTTCATCCAATCCCCTATCTTGATAGTAGATTATAGTATCGAGTATATCATTAATGTGTTTTTTCTTATGTCGATAGCGGTTTTCAAGCTCTAGATCTTGGGCAGTTTTATCTTGAGGCCTATCTGAGGTTCTCTTAATGTTTAATTTAATAGTTTCTAAATCGGATTTACTTGAGTTAAGAGATGTTGCTATTTCTGCATCATCGAACTCGAAAACATAGTGCTGGTCAAATGAATGTAAATATGGATTTATATGAGTTGAAATAATAAAATCTTTAGTTGATCGAAATCTAGAATTACACGTTCCACAACAAGGTATTAAGTTGAAGAATGATAGCGCTAGAAAGGGATACTTTGACTTTAGATAGAAATGATCTAGATCAAAAAGCAGCTTTCCGTCTGAATTACAATGTTTATTTTCATCTGTTGGTATTTCTTTAGATATTATCTCTAGTTCTGAATCATTACAATAGAAGCATTGTTTACCCTCAAGCTGAAGGCTTTTATAGAAATGTATACACTTAGCACTACTTCTGAAAGTGGTATAGTTGAAAACTCTATTAATTAGAATGTCTCCAAACTCTGTTGATTTTAAAATACCATTATTTATAGTAAATAGATCGGATTCCTCTAATATTTCATAGGCTTCATCAATAAAGTTAACAAGTTCATTGGGTTTGGATTTTATTATCGATTCTAGTTTTTCTGAATTATTCTCTGAGAGATATTCTAAATATTTCAACTCACGTTGGTTCTGTTGAGTATCTTCTAGAACACTATTTTCTCTGTTTTTATATTCTTCCAATAGCTTTTGTAATCTGCTTTGGATTGAGTGAACACTTAGCTCGTTATCACCCTTCCTTGGGTTAAGAATATTCCAGAATTCATCAGCCTTACTTTCTAAATATAAATCTGGATTTAACGTTCTAATGCTATCTGAGAACTTAATCATCTAACTAGCATCCTTTTTAATTGATTTCTTAAAAGCTTATCTCCTATGATGTCAACTAGATTTTTAATTTCATTGATTTCGTTTTCTGATATCTTTTCTTTAGACAGAGTATTTATAGCATTACTTATATGCTCATGAGCTAGTGAACCATACCTCTTTTTATTCAAAAAGAATGCTTCATTATATAAGTCGTATATGTTTGCACCAAATGTCCTAAATTTTTCATTTTCATTTTCATTGTCATATATAACCTCACCCTTCTTTAATATTATTACGTTTTCTCGCGGAAGGTCAGTAAGTAAAAATGGAGAGTGTGAAGTTAAAATTATTTGTAGCTTGGAGTTGTAAAACTTTGGCAGGAGGGTATTCATGTTCTTTAGAAAGTCAATCTGCCAAGCTGGATGAAGATATAGATCACCTTCATCTATACAAATTAGAGTGTCATTTCTTGTACCGCTCAGTTTTTCATTTAGAACAGCAAAGAGAGTAAGATAAGCTCTAGAGCCCGAGCTTATTCCTGACCAATTTAACCTTATATACCTGCTCCCTTGAAATATGACACTTAGTAATTTGGCAAGTTTTATTGTTTCTTCATTAAAAGTCATCTCGTAGGATGAAATATTTGGATTTTTATACTCAGACTCAATTTGAGCTATATTTAATGTTTCTATTTTACTTAGAATGAACTCTACTGCTTCTATTTTGTTCTTGTGCTCTGTAAACTCATCTTTTTGAATTAAATGTGGTGTTATACTCTTCATCCATTCAAATTTAATTGTTTCAAGCACTTCACTTGTCGCTCTTTTTAAGTAGCTATCAGTTGGCTCTTTTTCTTCTGGCTTTAGTTTTTCTCTAAGAGAGTAGTGAATATCACCATTAAATCCAAATAGGTCATTACTTACTCTCTGCACTAACTCAATTAGCTCAATTAATAATATTGTTCTTAGTGAGCATGTGAATTTATTCTCAATGTTAACTATGTCATTTATTCTTTTTCTTATACTTCTAGCCATTTCGCTATGAATGTTATGCGAATTTATTGCGCGTTTAAATTGATGAGAAATATCAATAATGATTTTTTTTGGTATTTCTATCTCAACTTCATTTCTTATAGTCTCTCCATGTTTTTCGATGAGATTAATTTGTGTTGAGAAAAGGTCTGAGTTTCTGTTTATTCTCCTGCTATATCCGTATCCGTTATTAGCACTAGCATGAATGACATCACCACTAAAATCATATTTTCTATTATCATATATGTTTGAAAAGAAGATTGTGTTTAAACCTTTTATCCTTCCGTTATCATTGGAGTGCTGAAATTTAAAATTTGCTGTTATTTTTTCCGCTTCAGTTTCATTAGTATGAATTATGAAATTTTCATTATCTTTTATAACGGCCAAAAATCTAGAATTCATTTTCTTTCGGGAGCCTTGAAGAATTGTGCATATGAGCTCAAGGCAATTGCTTTTACCTGTTCCGTTTTTACCTACAATTGCAGTAACCTCTGTAATTCTTTTGTGGAATAATCCATCAATGACTTTTTCATTTTTGATCTTGGTTACTTTTTTTTTGTTTGGGTCATACGAAAAATTAAATTTACTAGATAATGACAAAGATAGATCATCAAAGCCTCTGTATTTTTCTGTCCATATGTAGCAAAGATTCATTATTTTATTCTCTATTTTTTTGATTTTAGTATTTTATAGTCTGAATGTTTGTTTTTCTATACTTTTTGGTGATTTGCGTCCAATTTTTATTTTGCCTCAGTCGATATGAGTGGGAAGTGGAACTTCTGAGGGAGGAGTTTTCAGAATTGCAAATAAAATTATGATAAACCGTTGTATTTTTGGGTTTTGGATTCCTCTGTTTTTTATTGTCGTAGCTATTAGAGGTTTTGTAACGTAAACAAAATACGAGCCAGATCGCTTGCCAGAAAGTTACCTTGCTTTTAAATATGCCTTAACCTAACCCATAGTGATGTTGGCTTGGAAGCTGACCTCTTTACCGAACCAACAAGGGGATTTAGCCGACCCACTTCGGTTAGATAAACCTTTAGGCTACCTCTTTTGGTCAAAAACAATCGTTCGGCTTCTTAACCGACGAAGCCGCATAAACACTAGGCTTCTAACCGAAACGGGTAACCTAAAGGTTCGGTTTGTTTGGTTAGCAAACCTAAAGGCCGGGAATAAGGCAAGGATGCAAAAAAGACGTTTCTACCGTATCGATGAATTCACCGATACTACTTCCCCAACAAAGGGCGACCTGCTAAATGCAGTTGATGAAGGAAAACTTACCTACTGCGCATTGATTGATGAAAAAACAATGGGCGCGTTGTTAGGCGATAACAAACCTATTAGGTCTACACTCGGTCAACTGTTCGGTTATAAAGGCTTGGTTGGGCTGACTTTGAGGGACTCTCAAGCCCTTAATCTCTCTGAATCATTGTCCGTAAGTAGCTGTTTGGTCTTGGAGCCTGAAAAGGTAGTTGACCCACGCCGCTTTGATAATGACTTTCCAAAAGCGAGAGTGCGTCTATTTGAGAAGGTTCGGCCTCATGAGCCTATTTCAGCAAAACCATTTTGGGCGTATCCCAGCATTGGGGAAAAAGGGGCTTGGAGTGATAGCTACCTAGAGATGGCGCGGGAGTTTAACAAAAATGGTAGTTTTGACCTTGAGGCGGCGCAGAAAGCATTCTTCTCACCTGACAAAGAACTAGAAGCAAAGGCAATTGTTATTGGTCAAAGGCAACTGATGGTTGATTCAAAAGCCATCATAAACATGCAAAATGAAACTAAACGTCTAGAGACAGAAAGCAAAACATCCAAACTGAAAGAAAACGTACTGCCATCGATAAACAAATACCCATTGAACGAAATCGTCGATCGGATCTTTGATGCTTATCCGAATGCACAAAGTGACCAAATTTGGGCTTTGCTATCAGAAGAGGTGAGTTCCGATTCTGATGAGAGGGTATTCGATGTGGATTTTGCCATAGATGAAGTGGACGATGATGAACGAATCATTTACCACGTTCGGCGGGTAAGCTCGCAAGACCCTGAAACTACATCGTATGAACCGTTTAAAAACCTTGTTTCCAGAAGAAGGAAAAGAAGGAATACCGCCTCATCATAGCTGGCGTAATACCTATCATCATACTTACCGTCATACCTGACATTTCGCATTTACGGTATCTCTTAAATTTCAACCAGAGATATCGAAATGCATTTAGAAAACAACAAGAAACGCGCATACACAGAGCAAGAAACTTCCGCCTATATCGGCATGAGCCGTTCCTTTCTGCGTCAATCACGTATGGAAGGCCACCGCCAGAACCGCACCGAAGCGCCGCCTTTTATTAAAATCGGTCGCGCCGTCCGTTACCTGAAAGAAGACCTCGACCAATGGCTTGATAGCCACCGCAAGCAAACTCACCTTGTCTGTGATGGAGGTGATCATGCTTAACGCCAAGAAGCCTAAGTTAAACAAACACCTTCGAGACGTTATCGGAGCGCTTCAAAAAGGGCATTGGTTCGAGTTGTGCAATTCAAGTAAGCCATGTATCGAAGGCCGCTACGCTTGCTCTGAGGGTTTCGGTATTCGAGTGATGCACCGGACGATTCTCAAACTTCAACGGGAAGGGATTCTGACTAAAAGACAGGTTCAATACTACGGAATCTCTTGGCTTCGCTACGAACTTACTGATGCAGGGAGGGCGTTAGATGTTAGCCATTCCTGAAAGCGAACTGGCGAAAATTGATTGGGATGACAGGGCTTTCGTAAAAGAGCGCCTTTCCTTATTGCCCGCCAAAGCACAAAAGATTCTATTCGCTCGTTACAAGACAATCTCAAACAAGCAGGTTAGAAATACAGACCTTCGTGAATTGGTTGATGGCCTAACGGCAAAGCTTACCGTTTCCCCTGAAACGCTTAGTCTCAGCATGTCAGAAGATGAACTTCGAGAAGAGGCCGAAAATCTGGTTGATGCTGTGTTGTCCATTCATCGAGCCATGATGGGTAACGAGCAAGAAACGCTTTCTTCACTGACCGCACTTTGCCGAAGCTATGGAATCACTCCGCCAGAAGAGAAAAAATACACTCTCGAAGGGCGTCTAAAGCGTATGTCGGATAAGTCTTGGTGGCTGCGTAAACTTCGCAGGGCGTTGCGAGCGAACATAGAAACCACCATGCGCCATCTTGGGGAAGTGAATCGCTGTAAAGCTATCTATTGCTCAGATGAAACGCTCACCGCCAGGGCAGCGCAAAAATTCCATCAAACGGAATATCTTTCAAATACCGTTATGACCAATCAACACGGTCAAAGCTTTAGCCTGTTGGAGCTTTCACAAAAGGGCGTATCAGACCCGAAAATCCGCAAAACCGAGTTGATGGTTCGTGCGCGTGGCTTTGAAGAGCTCGCCAACGAGCTAGGCCATGTTGCCACCTTCCTCACTATTACTTGCCCATCAAAGTATCACCGAAGCTATGCAGCGACGGGTGATGATAACCCTAAATGGCAAGGCTACACGCCAGCAGAAGCCCAAACCTATTTGAACGAGAATTGGAAACTGGTTCGTGCCAAGTTGCAGCGAGAAGACGTGCGTTTCTATGGTTTTCGCGTCGTAGAACCACAACATGACGGCACGCCGCATTGGCACTTATTGCTGTTTGTTGAGCCTCGCCACTATGACACCTTGATAAACATTATGCGTGAGTACGCGATGCGTGAAGATGGCGACGAGAACGGCGCAGATAAGCACCGTTTCACCGAAGTGAAGATAGACCCTAATAAGGGCTCAGCAACGGGTTATATCGCTAAATACATCTCTAAAAACATTGATGGTGAGAACCTTGAAGCAGGTGTTTACGGTGAAGACCCAAAATGCGCAGCGGCGAGGGTGGATGCATGGGCGGCTTGTTGGAGCATTCGCCAGTTCCAGCAACTTGGCGGCTGTTCGGTGACTGTTTGGCGCGAATTGCGTCGTTTAAAGGCCATGATGGGTGAAAGCAAGTTGGTGACAGAAATCCATGAGGCCGCGGATAAAGGCTGTTGGAAAACGTTCACCGACTTAATGGGCGGTGTGTTCTGTAAACGCACTGAACAGGCTATCGCGCCGCATTATGAGTTAGCCGTTGATACGGCAACAGGCGTTGTGAAAACCTCGATGTATAGCGAAGAGGAGCTTTTGAAGGTACTGAAAGGCATCTCAACGGGTGGCAAAACCATTATCACCCGAACCAATGAATGGCATCTGTCCTAGGGACAGATGCGCTTTTACTTGGAGTTCTGTGAATAACTGTATTTTAGGTCTATTTGTTTATACTTTGCTTACGCCAGTTACTCACAGCACTAGAAACTCTAGTGGCTGTTGTGTCGGCTTGCCATTCATCCCAAAAATCGACTGTACCGCTGTTTGGCTTATGAGTTGGCTCATCTATTCTTATCCTGCTAGGCAACAGACTAGCATCTCCAACAACCAAGGCCTCACCAGTATCTAAGGTCGGCAAAATATCGCTAAATCCTCCGAGGCTATCTGGGAGAAGCTTCTTAATAACGGACTGGTCATCAGCATTGGTAAGCCTCATCGCAACAAAATTGCTGCATTGGCTTATCATGGTTTTGTTCACCTCCGAAGGCCTTTGACTAATCACCACAAGGCTGACTCCATACTTTCGGCCTTCTTTGGCTATTCTTTCAAAAATATCTATGGAGATGTCGTCAGCCGCACCGGCTACGTTCTTCTGTGGCATATAAAGGTGGGCCTCATCGCATAGAAGAGCAATGGGGTGTCTCTGTTCGCTCAATGTCCATTGCTGCAAAGAGAACACAAGGCGAGCCACCATTGAGATTATGAGGGGAAGAATATCAGAGGGCACTTCAGAGAAGTCGATGACCTTAATGCCATTGCCTTCGTTCTCGTTACCACACCCTGTAAGTGAATTTGCTAGTTCGTCTAGCCATTCCATTTGTAGGGTATCGCCACTACCTTGGAATAAGAAACCTAGTCGTCTGTCTGTTACTTTATTTTCCAGTCTAGCGATCAATCTAGCCAGCTTGCCATAAAACTCACCCTGCTTGAGCTTCCCTCCACTACCAGGAACCATTTCAGCATTGATATCGTTCAGTGCAGCAAGTAGATCTGTAATGTCAAAAGGGACTGGGCTATCTACGGTAAAGCTATCCAGCACTTCGGAGCATTCATTAGACTCTAGCAATTTTCTTTTTGCTGAGTTTATTTCACGTGACATGATCATTGCTTGGTTAGGCGCATTTTGATCAGAACGATCAACAAATAGAGAAACTAGAGCTTCATAGGATAGAAGCCAGTAAGGAAGGTAAACCACACCATCATGAATTGTTTTTTTTGCTTCTATGTCGCTTGGGCCTGCAACTTTAAAGTGCTTGATTCTTTGCTGTTCTAATGGT
Source organism: Grimontia sp. SpTr1 (assembly GCF_947387585.1). NCBI lineage: Bacteria > Pseudomonadati > Pseudomonadota > Gammaproteobacteria > Vibrionales > Vibrionaceae > Grimontia > Grimontia sp. SpTr1. Next base: position 60,398 of record NZ_CANDOD010000006.1, on the reverse strand, counting down.
GAATACTCACCGTGTAGATCAAACACGATGGCGTTTGAATAAGGCAAATTCGCCATCTGCTCAATGATTTTTGCAGTAGTCCAAGATTTTCCAGAACCCGTGCTGCCACCAATGAACGCATGTCTTTGGAAGAACTTATTACCATTCAAATAAGCTATTGCATTGTCATCTAGAGCATATTTCCCAAGAGTCAGTGAGTTGCCATCAGCAGAAGCTTTTGATACAACTCTCATGAAATTGGTAAGTTCCTCACCTTCTAAAGCGAAACAGTTCGCATCTATTTCAGGTACGCTTTCCAGAGTTCTCCTGAATACATCACTATTTCTTCCGTCTCGGTCTAATAGGGTTCCAATGAGAGCAATTTTGCAAAGGTTTTGCTCGTTTATCGCTTCTTCTGACTCATTAGAATCATCTAGTTCAAATAGTTTTTTTCGTGTCACTTGTGATATTAGGCCGATTAAATGTTGTCCGGGCTTAGCACTTTGCAATACCGCTAATCGGTTGACCTGTAGTCTTTTGAGTAGTGAAGCATCTGCAACCTCAACGATTACAGTCATAGTATCAACGGAGGCTACTTTACCGAGCGCTTGCTCGTCTTTGTAATTGAACAATGGCATGTCATTTGACTCTCTACATAACTAAATTTAGATACCCAGACAAGCTCCAATAATCACCGTCTACCGTCATTGGAGAATCTAGCTCTGAGCTATAAATGATTGATTGTTCGTCACTGACACCGCGCTCTATAGCAATAAAATTCTTAACTTCGCCTGAAAGAAGAAACTTTCTGGATGCTGGACTTAGCTCCCAAGTGATAAGGGTAATAGCCGCGTCATGTCTTTTGCAGCGCTCGATGAGCTTTTCCTGAATATGTATGTCGTTGAAGCCAAAGCCTACGCATAGATAAGAATTGTTCTTTCGTATGGCAGCATCAGCGAGTTGGATGATGCTACGAAATGGTTCTTTGTAGGTAAGCGAATACTTCTCTATTCCGGGTGTGACGATTTGAGGTTGATGATTGGGAGGTATCTCATCAATTTGGTTTAGCCCGATAACATCACCAAGAGGCGATGAGAACCAATCCAAACTACCATGCACTTTCAGGATATTTACTATTCTCGTGGTTTTAACAGCGTCAGGTGGTGCTTGGAGCCGCCTGTAACCATGAGTGAATCCTGTGTAGTGGTGGAAACCCGCTTGTTCAGCGGCATATTCGGCAAGTCTGTCGTAGTTGGTTGTTACAATATCTATCTGATTGATAGCGCTTCGAAATAAGCCGCTGATTAGTTTTGATAGTGGGAAGAAATCATTTTGGGTGAGGGAATTATAAAAGACCTGTTTGTCTTCAGGGTTTAAAAGTTCCCAAGTTCGCACTACAACCTGCTTTGTAAGGTTCTCTGAAAGCCGAACTTCATGTAGGGCTGACTCTAAATCTTTGCCAGACATTAGAGCTGATTTAAAAGCTTCCCATGCTTTTAGCTCACTCTCATCATCCGCTTGTATTGAACTGACTAAGTGTGTAGCGAGAGCACCCATCCCTGATAGTTTAAATGCAGCTGATGCGCCGCTGCCCAAAACTATAGCCGGATGCATTTGAAAGTATTTTTGAGCTTGTTTGTAAAAGTCGAAATCAGCCACTCGATAAACCTTGTATGACAACTTCTGCATATCATATCTGAATGATATGAGATTTTAGTCATATTGTTGATTGATTCTGAGGGTCTATCGACAAATCTATTAAAACTGAAAGCGGGTTTAGTTGGAGTAAACGAAGACTTTAGGAAAAGTAGGGCAAAAATCTGCTACATATATGCTACACAGAAGCTGAAAAGTAAAAGGCCTGAGTGGTTACTAACCTCTCAGGCCTTTAAATTTGGTGGCCCCTCGCAGACTTGAACTGCGGACCAATCGATTATGAGTCGACTGCTCTAACCACTGAGCTAAGGGGCCGTATAGGGGGTTGATTATAAGGGGTGGGAGCAGGGGTGTCTAGACGCAACCACACCCTATTCAGTATGCTTTTTAGCCACTTAGTTCAAATCGCAGAAATGAAAAAGGCGAGCAGTGCTCGCCTTTCCAATATTGCTTTAAATGCGTCTTGGATTATTCGTCCAGGAAGCTGCGCAGAACTTCTGAGCGGCTTGGGTGACGCAGTTTACGCAGTGCTTTCGCTTCAATCTGACGGATACGCTCACGCGTTACGTCAAACTGTTTGCCCACTTCTTCCAGCGTGTGGTCGGTATTCATGTCGATACCGAAACGCATACGCAGAACTTTTGCCTCACGTGGTGTCAGGCCAGCCAATACCTCGCTGGTTGCCATCTTGAGGTTGTTCATGGTCGCGGAATCCATTGGCAGCTCGAGGGTGGTATCCTCGATAAAGTCGCCCAGATGTGAATCTTCATCGTCACCAATTGGGGTTTCCATGGAGATTGGCTCTTTGGCGATCTTCAGCACTTTGCGGATCTTGTCTTCTGGCATTTGCATGCGCTCTGCCAATTCTTCTGGCAGCGGCTCACGACCCATCTCCTGAAGCATCTGACGTGAGATACGGTTCAGTTTGTTGATGGTTTCAATCATGTGAACAGGGATACGGATAGTACGTGCCTGGTCTGCGATTGAACGGGTGATTGCCTGACGGATCCACCATGTTGCGTAAGTCGAGAACTTGTAACCACGACGGTATTCGAACTTGTCTACTGCTTTCATCAGGCCGATGTTACCTTCCTGAATCAGATCCAGGAATTGCAGGCCACGGTTGGTGTATTTCTTGGCGATAGAAATAACCAGACGCAAGTTCGCTTCAACCATTTCTTTCTTCGCACGGCGTGCTTTCGCTTCACCGATTGACATGCGACGGCTGATGTCTTTAACGCGCTCTACAGAAAGGCCGGTTTCGTCTTCAACGATTTTCAGCTTCTGTACGCAACGACGAAGATCTTCTTCGTACTGCTTCAGGCGATCGACGTATGGCTTTTCTGAAGCCAGTGCTTCATCCAGCCAGCTGTCTGATGATTCGTTGCCGCTGAACAGTTGTACAAAGGTTTTCTTCGGCATTTTCGCTTGGTCTACACACAGGCGCATCACGATGCGTTCTTGTGTGCGTACGCGATCCATTGTGTCGCGCATTTCGTTAACCAGGCGGTCGAATTGTTTTGGTACCAGACGGAATTGCTTGAACACTTCTGACAGCTCGGCGATTGCGCCTGCAGTGTCTTCGTGGAAGCGGCCGTTTTTCTGGATTGACAGCTGCATGCCTTCGTAAGCCAGACGCAAGTCGTTAAACTTTTCGCGTGCTAGCTCTGGGTCGATGCCAGTGTCTTCTTCTTCCTCGTCATCATCATCGTCGTCGCCGTCATCGTCCTCATCTTCCAGTTGCTCTTCGGTGAGCTCTGAACCGATGTGGGTGGCGGTAGGTGCGATGTCTTCCTGGTTCGGGTCTACGAAGCCAGAAATGATGTCTGTCAGGCGAAGCTCTTCTGCTTCTACTTTGTCAAACTGATCGAGCAGTGATGAGATGGAGCCAGGGTATTCGGCAACCGATACCTGTACTTGGTTAATACCATCTTCGATGCGTTTGGCGATGTCGATTTCGCCTTCGCGGGTAAGCAGTTCTACTGTACCCATTTCACGCATGTACATGCGCACTGGGTCAGTTGTACGACCTATTTCAGATTCAACGCTAGAAAGTGCTGCTGCTGCTGCTTCGACGGCATCTTCGTCCGCGACAGTTTCAGACATCATCAGCTCATCGGCATCTGGCGCTGTTTCCACCACCTGAATGCCCATGTCGTTGATCATCTGAATGATGTCTTCTATCTGATCAGAATCGACAATGTCTTCCGGTAGGTGGTCATTTACTTCTGCATAGGTTAGATAGCCTTGTTCCTTACCTTTTGCGACAAGCAACTTTAGCTGTGACTGCGGATTTTGATCCATAGACGATATCCAACTTCGGGTCTGAGTGAAGAATTTAGTATGCGGAAACGCAAACTGCCAATTTTAGCAAAATACAAGTATGCTGGCTAGTTTCTAGTCGGGCCGGTTGAGGATTAACAACTGCAACTCCCGCTTCTCTTCGACTGATAAGCCGACGGTATTCGATTTAGCTTGCAACTTGGCTATTTGTTGTTTGACACACTGATCCAGAATTTTGTCCAGTGAGTCTAAAAATACATCTAATACATTGTTTTCGTTGATAGGTAGTTCCCAACTTGCCAATTTGGCTAACAATGCTTCTTGTTCTGTGCCGCGCCAATGTTCCAGCAGCTGTCCTGTCGTAATATTGGGACGGGATCGGCAAAGTTCAAGCATGGTGGTGAATAAATTTAAGCCGGGGATCCCGAGCTCTTCCACACCATCAAGTGGCGGTACGTTTTCTACAAACCCTGGGTTCTGCAATAACAGGGTTATCACTTCGCGCATCGGCGTGCGTTTCATCTCCGGCAAAGGTTGACGTTTTTGCGTCTGACCCTGTCGGCTGATGAGCTTTTCGAGTTGTTGCTCATCAGGTAGACCTAGCTTCTGGCCCAAAATGTTACGTAGGTAGAGACGAAGTGTGCCGCCCGGCACTTTATCAATCAGTGGCACCGCCAAAGTGGTGAGCTTGGCTTTACCTTCCTGACTGCTGGTGTCGACCTGTTCCATCAAGGTGTTAAACAGAAATTCTGACAGTGACATGGCACCCGCAAGGCGCTGTTCAAAGCCTTCTTTGCCTTCCTGTCGAACCATGGAATCCGGGTCTTCACCGTCTGGCAGGAACATGAATTTGAGCTGGCGACCATCTACCAAATGGGGGAGTGCCTGCTCCATCGCACGCCATGCGGCGTCACGTCCTGCGCGGTCACCGTCGTAGCAGCAAATCACGTTGGAGGTCTGGCGGAACATGGTTTGCATATGTTCTGCGGTGGTAGCTGTACCCAGTGATGCAACGGCATAATCAATGCCAAATTGTCCTAGGGCGACCACGTCCATGTAACCTTCAACAACGAGTAATTGCTTGGGCTCGCGGTGTGCCTGTAGCACTTCGTACAGGCCATACAACTCACGTCCTTTGTGGAATATCGGGGTTTCCGGTGAGTTGAGGTATTTCGGTGTGCCATCGCCAATCACGCGGCCACCAAAACCGATAACACGTCCACGACGGTCACGAATAGGGAACATCACACGGCCACGGAAGCGGTCGTAACGGCGTCCGTTGTCGTTTTCGATCAGCATACCGGTTGATACCAGTGCCTGCTGGCTGGTGTTGTCACGGCCAAAGCGTGAACGCACCTGATCCCATTCGTCAGCGACGTAGCCAATCCCAAACTTCTGTACGATTTCACCGGAAAGGCCACGGCCTTTAAGGTAATCAATCGCTATTTTACCCGCTTCATTACGCAGCCCACCCTGATAGAACTGGGCGATTTGGCCCATCATCTGGTAGAGGTCGCGTTTCTGATCGCTACGTGCATAAGGCCCTTTTGGGGCTCCACCGCCGGATTGTTCTCTTGGTACATCTAGACCGAGCGAAGACGCTAGTTCTTCGATGGCTTCGACAAATTCAAGGCGATCGAACTCCATGACGAAGTCGATGGCATTGCCGTGCGCACCACAACCAAAACAATGATAGAACTGTTTCTCTTGGCTGACGGAGAAAGACGGGGTTTTTTCGTTATGGAAAGGACAGCAGGCACCGTAGTTTTTGCCTTGCTTTTTAAGTTTCACCCGCGCGTCTATTAGCTCGACAATATCGAGTCGTGCTAGCAGATCATCAATGAATGAGCGTGGGATCTTTCCTGCCATAAACCTTTATGCATTCGGTGAATAAGAGAAGAGGGTACTCTCAGTATTTGCTACTGAGCGAATACGAACAAGCCGCGCACTCCAAAAATGGATAGCACGGCTTGTTTGCAGGTCGGATAAAAGTTAAGCCAGATTAGCTTTAACCAATTGGCTGATTTTACCCATGTCAGCTCGGCCCTGAACCAAAGGTTTCAGAACGGCCATGACTTTACCCATGTCTTGCATGGAGCCTGCTCCAGAAGTTGCGATGGCTTCTTTCACCAGAGCATCAACTTCTTCGTCGCTGAGTGGCTTTGGCATGAACTCTTCCAGAACGGAAATTTCTGCCAGTTCCACATCAGCCAGGTCATCACGGCCTGCTGACTGATATTGCGAAACAGAATCACGACGCTGCTTAACCATTTTGGTCATCACTGCCAGCACTTCGTCTTCGTTCAGAGTTTTCTGACCGTCAACTTCTTGCTGTTTAATTGCAGCCATGATCAAACGGATAGTGCCAAGACGAGGTTTGTCTTTGGCTTTCATCGCCGTTTTTTGTTCGTCTTTCAGACGTTCAATCAATTCCATCTCGCAATCCTGTATTAATCGTAATTAGTACAGGCGAACGCGACGTGCGTTTTCGCGAGCCAGCTTTTTCAGGTGGCGTTTAACTGCAGCTGCTTTAGCGCGTTTGCGAACGGTAGTCGGCTTTTCGAAGTGCTCACGACGGCGAACTTCAGAAAGGATACCTGCTTTTTCACAAGAGCGCTTGAAGCGACGCAGTGCTACGTCGAATGGTTCGTTTTCACGTACTTTAACTACTGGCATGTGCCTTTCACCTCAGGGGTTAGTCAGTTATCGCTGGAGACAGATTGACCAGCTTTGATTAAAAATGGTGCGGAATTCTAATCCGATACTAGGGTGCTTGTAAAGCATAACTGGTGAATTTGATGCCGCCCATGTAAGATTGCCGCCTGATTTAGAAACCAGCAGATCGAAAGCGGATCGATCTGTGATCCAAGTGAGCTGAGGTGTTATGCGAATTCTGGGCATCGAGACGTCGTGCGATGAGACCGGCGTGGCTATTTATGATGATGAAAAAGGTCTGTTAGCGCACCAGTTATACAGCCAGGTAAAACTGCATGCTGATTACGGCGGTGTGGTGCCTGAACTGGCTTCTCGCGATCATGTTAAGAAGACGATTCCGCTGGTTAAAGCTGCGCTGAAAGAAGCGGGCCTGACGCCGAAAGACTTGGATGGCGTGGCTTATACGGCAGGCCCGGGGCTGGTGGGTGCGCTTTTGGTCGGCGCGACGATTGGCCGAAGTCTGGCTTATGCGTGGGACATTCCTGCGGTGGCAGTTCATCATATGGAAGGTCACTTGCTAGCGCCGATGCTGGAAGATAACCCTCCTCCGTTCCCGTTTATTGCGCTGCTGGTCTCTGGCGGTCACTCGATGATCGTTGAAGTAAAAGGTATCGGTGAATACCAGATCCTTGGTGAATCGATTGATGATGCTGCCGGTGAAGCGTTCGACAAAACCGCGAAGCTGATGAACCTGGATTACCCAGGCGGCCCTCTGCTTTCTAAACTGGCAGAAAAGGGCGACAGCAGCCGCTTTACTTTCCCACGTCCAATGACCAATGTACCGGGTCTGGATATGAGCTTCTCTGGCCTGAAAACCTTCACTGCCAATACCATTGCTGCCAATGACAATGACGACCAAACCCGCGCTGATATCGCCCGTGCGTTTGAAGATGCTGTCGTAGATACCTTGGTGATCAAGTGTAAGCGTGCGTTAAAGCAGTGCGGTATGAAGCGTGTGGTGATTGCTGGCGGCGTGAGTGCTAACCGTCATCTGCGCGCCAAGCTTGAAGAGCTGGCGAACAATATCGGTGGTGAAGTTTACTACCCACGCACTGAGTTCTGTACCGACAACGGTGCCATGATTGCTTACGCTGGCATGCAGCGCCTGAAAAACGGCGAGCACAATGATTTGGGCGTGAAAGCTTTCCCACGCTGGCCGATTGATACGCTTAAGCCGATTGAAGGGTAAGAGTGAAGAACAGGTCCTAGGAAAAGAAAGGTCCTAGATCCTAGGAAGAGCAAAAGCAGAGCTCATAGAACAGAAAAAGCGGCAACTGAATTTCAGTGCCGCTTTTTGTTTTTTTCTAAAGAAGGTAAGACTGCTTTCAGTATTCAGTATTCAGTATTCATTGCTCTAGTACCTAGGATCCTAGGACCCTAGGACCTCAAATCTCTTTCCCTTCCTGCTCTTCACTCTCTGTCAGCTTCTTCTTTTTGTTCCAGATCTTCTGCTCTTCGCCACGGATGAGACGTTTAATGTTTTCCTGATGGCGGAAAATGATAAGACAGGAGAGCATGGCGACAGGCATGGTGAACTGGGGTTTGACCATCCACGTAAAGAGTGGGGCAAACAAAGACGCGAGAAGTGCGCCGACAGAAGAATAGCCCGTGACTAAAACGGCAGCTATCCATGTCCCTAACATCATGCCGGTGAGATCTAAGCCTATAGGTGCAATGGCACCGAGTGCAGTTGCGACCCCTTTACCGCCACGAAAATGAAAGAAGATGGGGTAGATGTGGCCGAGGCAGGCAGCGATACCAATCAGGCCAAGCATGAAAGGATTGACGCCCAACAGGTAGCTTACCCAGACAGGAATAGTGCCTTTGAGCATGTCGCACAGCAGCACGAGTGCCGCAGCGAGCCGACCACCTAAGCGGAATACATTGGTCGCACCTGGATTACCTGAGCCTTGTTCTCGTGGGTCTGGCAGGCCATAGAGACGACAGATCAATACTGCGCTGGATATGGAACCCAGTAAATATGCAAGTACGATCATCAATAGGCCAAAAGCAGTCATTCAGTCATCCAGTTTGAACATTCGCTAGGGCGGCGAGAACTTGGTATAGTTCGCGCACCAGACACAAAGTATCCAATTTTTTAAGGATATTGTGTAGATATAATGAGCGCTCAGGCTATTTTTGCCATGGCGCTGGTTGAGCCGATGTTACGTGCTTTTGCGCATAATGGGTATCCGACCTCTGATATTTTTGAGTGAACATGGATTTAGTATTTATTGAGCAGCTTGAAGTCGTGACCACTATCGGCGTCTACGACTGGGAACAACAAATCAAACAGAAGCTGGTGTTTGATATTGAAATGGCACACGACAATAAACCTGCGGCAGATAGCGATGATGTGGCTTACGCACTGGACTATGCCTCAGTGAGTGGTGCGATTATCGATTTGGTCGAAAACGGCCGTTTTCTCCTTGTGGAACGCGTTGCTGAAGAAATTGCGGCGCTGATCCAGTCCCAATTCTCTGTGCCTTGGGTTCGCGTAAAAGTGAGCAAGCCAGGTGCTGTGCCTCAGGCCCGCACCGTGGGTGTGGTGATTGAGCGAGGCGCCAAGTGACTCAGGTTCTCGTGAGCGTCGGCTCGAACATTGAGCGCGAGCATCATATCTCTGAAGGTATTGCTGCACTCAGGGAACTCGACCCTCAATGTCGTTGCTCCCGCATTTTTGAAGCTGTTCCCGTCGGCTTCGAAGGTCCTAATTTTTATAACCTTGTCGTTGAACTTCATACCGAACTGAGCCTCGAAGGCATTATGGCTGCATTGCGTGAGATTGAATCGCGCTGGGGGCGTGAGCGAGATGCTATCAAGTTCCGTGATCGCACGTTGGATATCGATTTGCTGACTTACGGTGAGTTGTCTCAGCCTTCTGGGCCAGCTTTGCCACGTAATGATGTCTACAAGTTTGCTTTTACCCTATGGCCATTGGCAGAGCTTTGCCCTGACCAGATCATTCCGGGTGATGACAAAACTTATCAAGAAGCGTGGGAGGCATTCTCTGAAGAACAACCCCTTTGGCCGGTGACCGATTTTTCCCTTTAATAACTATAAGTGACTTAAAACTATGAGCATGTTTGAAGCCTTTGCGCTGGCTTTAATTCAGGGTCTGACGGAGTTCCTCCCCGTCTCAAGCTCTGCGCATCTTATTCTTCCGTCAGAAATTCTAGGTTGGCAGGATCAGGGCTTAGCCTTTGATGTTGCTGTTCACGTGGGTACCTTGCTTGCTGTTGTGGGCTACTTCCGAAAGGAAGTAACGCAATTGCTGGGCGCATTCTTCCGCTCCATCTTCAAAGGCGAGCGTTCTTCTGATGCCACGCTGGCATGGATGATTGCACTGGCGACGATTCCGGCCTGTCTGTTTGGCCTTTTCATGAAAGATATCATCGAAATTTATCTGCGTTCAGCGTGGGTGATTGCGGTGACCTGTATTGTTTTCGGCCTGCTGCTTTGGTGGGTTGATGTGAAAGCCAAATGCGAGTTTGACGAATACAAAACCACGCCGAAAATGGCGCTGTGGATTGGTATTGCACAGGCGCTGGCGATGATCCCGGGTACTTCCCGTTCTGGCGCGACCATGACCATGGCCCTTTACCTGGGTTACACCCGTGAAGCTGCGGCGCGTTTTTCTTTCCTGATGTCGATTCCAATCATCGTACTGGCGGGTTCTTACCTTGGCCTTGGTCTGGTGAAAAGTGACGTACCTGTCATGTGGGCACCTATCATGACTGGTGTACTGGTTTCTTTCATCAGTGCGTATGCGTGTATCCACTGGTTCCTGAAACTCGTCACCAAGATGGGCATGAAGCCATTTGTGATTTACCGTGTGGCGCTGGGTCTTGGCCTAATGGCGTTCCTGGCGACGCGATAAGAGCTTGAGGGCTTGGAAAAGCAGATCCTAGGCCCTAGGAATAGCAAGAGCAGATCCTAGGAATAGAAAAAGCGGCAACTGCTAACAGTGCCGCTTTTTTACGTCTGAAGTTGGAGATACTGCCTTCTAGGACCCTAGGACCCTAGGACCCTAGGACCCTAGGACCCTATTCCCTTCCAGATACTTTTTCACCGCTTCAATTCGCTGCTTTGTCAGCTCTTCCCGTATTGCTGGGCCTTTAAAACCTGCAGCGACAATCGGTTTCACTTCCACAGCACTTGCTGCATCAAATGCGCCGGTCAGCCATTCAGACTGCGGATAATCACGCTCTTCAAAGCCTGTGCGGCCCTGATGATCAGCTTTGCTCGCCGTGGCGAGCTGAGGGATTTTCTCGGGCTTTCGCCAGCAGTCATTGCGGTCGAATATCTTGACGAAAGTGGCGGCTTTTAACTCGCCCGCGTTGTGCACATTGGTGTGCTCGGCGCAGACCAGAAGCGCGGCGTCGCGGTAGGCGTTCGGTACACGGATGCGCTCACACAGGGCTTTAATCGGTTTCAAACCGAGCTTGGTATGTAGCTTGTGGCTTGGCCACTCTTCCTGTGGTGTCAGCCCCTTGCCCAAATCATGAACTTGAGCAGCAAAGCGGATGACTGGGTCTTCCGTCAGCAGTGCAGCTTGTCTGGCGACCATTAGGGTGTGAATACCGGTGTCGATTTCCGGATGCCACTGTTCGGGCTGAGGTACGCCGAACAGGGCATCTATCTCAGGCAGCACGACAGTCAATGCGCCGCAGTCGCGCAGCACACTTAAGAACACTTCAGGATGCTGGGAAGTGAGTGACTTTTCCCATTCTTTCCAGACGCGCTCGGCGGTCAGGGCGTCAAGCTCGCCGCTTTCGACGATTTCCTGCATCATCGCGAGGGTTTCATCAGCCACGCGAAAACCAAGATGATGAAATCTTGCCGCAAAGCGTGCAACGCGCAGCACACGTAGCGGGTCTTCTACAAAAGCAGGGGAAACATGGCGAAGCAGGCGATCGTTGAGATCTTGCTGGCCACCGTAAGGGTCAATCAGAGATCCATCTTCGGCTTTCGCAATGGCATTGATGGTCAGATCACGTCGCTGCAGGTCTTCTTCCAGCGTGACATCAGGTGCGAAATCACAAACAAAACCCGTGTAGCCTTTACCTGATTTACGTTCTGTCCGCGCCAGTGCATGTTCTTCATGGGTTTTAGGGTGGAGGAAAACGGGGAAGTCCGAGCCCACTTGCTGGTAACCAGCGTTTAGCATGGAATCAATGTCTGTGCCGACCACGACCCAGTCCCGATCTTTGACTTCCAGACCGAGGAGTTCGTCGCGAACGGCACCGCCGACAAGGTAGGTTTTCACATTACTATCCGAAATCTAAGCAATAATGTGATCATCATATACTGAAACCATGGGTCTATGCAGGCGCGAACCGTGCGCAGAATACAGGGATGTGTGTAAAAGCTGCGAACCTGTCCCTGATTACACAGTCTGAAGCTGTGACTGGCTTTACTTCATCTTTAGGCCGCGCTACCTTGCGAGCCATTGAGGGAACAGAGAAATATTCATGTACCAAGACTTTTTCCGGTTAACCGAGTCGCCATTTGCGATCGTGCCTAATCCTAAATTTTACTTTTTGAGCGAAAGGCACAAAGAAGCGCTGAGTCATGTCTTGAATGGCATTGAGGATGGCGGTGGTTTGGCACTGTTAACCGGCGAGGTGGGGACGGGTAAAACCACCACCATGAAAGCCTTGTTGGATCGCATGCCTGAGAAAACGCAGGTTGCAACGATCCTGAATCCGAGTGTGTCTGTTCTCGAACTGCTTCAAACGCTTTGCGATGAGCTGGGCGTGGAATACAAAGAGGACGATAGCTTCAAACGCCTCTATGACGCCATATCCGATAAGCTGTTCAATAACGAATCCAAAGGCATCCAAACTGTGTTGCTGGTGGATGAAGCCCAGCATTTAATGCCTGATGTGTTGGAGCAGCTTCGTCTTCTGACCAATATCGAAACCTCTTACCGCAAGCTGTTAAAAGTGATTCTGATTGGTCAGCCTGAGCTGCAGCAAATGCTGCGTCAGTCCAATCTTCGTCAGCTTGCTCAGCGCATTACCGCGCGTTATCACCTGATGCCGCTCACGCCGGATGAAGTACATCAATACATCACGCACCGTATCAGCTGCGCGGGTGGTTTGGAGCCTTTGTTTGATGGGGCTGCTATTAAGCTGATTGCCAACGAGACGGGCGGTGTGCCGCGTCTGGTGAACCTGGTGTGTGATAAAGCGCTGAAGATGGCGTTTAAAGAATCGCGCCAGAAGGTCAATAAAGCCATCGCGGCGCGTGCTTGTCAGGACGTATTGGAATGGCAGGGCGTGGTACAAAGCAAGCCACAGACTGACTACAAACGTTATTGGCCTGTTTATGCAGGTGCGATCGGTGGTGCAGCCTTACTTGCTATCGCTATTCGGGTTGGACTTGGTGTTGGCAGCGAGGACGAAGCGATTGTGGTCGCCACAGAATCTCCTGCTCCTGTGGTTGTCACTCAGCCAGCTGCTGTTGAAGTGGTTGAACAACCAGCGCCTGTTGTTGTTTCCGAGCCAACACCTGTGGTGAAAGTCGAGGCTAACAAGCCGGTCCAGACTATTGTCACTTTGCCACTTAGCGAAGTGACTCGTGAGAGCCTGAGCGCAGGTTCATCGATGCAGTCCCTTTATAAGCTTTGGGGCTTTGATGCCGATGTGTTGGCGGCGGGCTGTTCATCAGAAGTACGTGGAGAGCTTGCCTGCTTTAAAGGAAACTTACCGCTTTCCCAATTGTTGACCATCGACCGCCCCGCAGTGCTTGAAATGAACGGCACTGGTGGCCAAAACTGGTTTGCGGTGCTGTATGGCAGAGGTGACGGTCAGTTTGAATTGCTGGCTGCGGACAAACGTCTGCTGGTGAGCGAAGAATTCCTGAACCAATACTGGAGCGGCGAAGCCTTGGTGCTTTGGCGTCCGCCATTGGGTAACCCTAACTTTATCCGCTTTGGTCAGCGTGGAGAGCGCGTTCAGTGGCTGGATCAGCGCCTGAATCTGGTGCTGGGCGAGAATGCGCCGGTATCTAATACCTTTGGTCAGGAGCAGCGCGTGAAAGTGCGTGAGTTCCAGCGCAGCAAAGGCTTGGATGCTGACGGTATCCCTGGTGCGATGACCTTTATGGTTCTGGACTCTGTGCTGCAAATGCCTGGGCCAACGCTGGTGGGCAGCATTGATGCTACACCGGGCGAAAAGCTGGCGCTTTCAGATGGCGAGATTGTGGTGATGCCAGATTCAGATGTCTTTGAACTCGCGCTTGAGCCTTTGCCGCAGCCTGTCATTGAGGCAGTTGTGGAAGAAGAGATTGCTCAGTCTGAGCCGTCAGAGCCTGAAGTGGTAGAAATCGGCAGCACAACCTTTACCGCGCCGAATCAGACACAACTGAAAGGGAATAACGAGCTAACACTGGAAGATTTGGACTTGTCTGAGCTTTCTCCTGAATTGGCACAGAAAGTCGAAGCCGCCATGGGCAGTGATAAGTCGCGTACCCTAGAAGCGAAATTGGACCGCGCTCAGCCAGAGAGTAATGTCGTGCCGATTGCTGAACTGAATTCTGCGCAATTGAATCGCTTACCTGCGATGGACTTTCAAACCCATATCTATACCTCTAATGAGAGTAACCGTTGGGTGAAGGTAAATGGAAAAGAAGCCCGTGAAGGTCAGTTCGTGGCAGATGGTGTGTTACTCCGAGGTATCGAGCCTCAGCAAGTGGTGGTGCAGTTTGAAGATGCGCTTATCGCCATTCCAGCGCTGACGACATGGTAATTCAAGAGTTCGCCTCTAGAGTTTTTTCCTAGGACCTAGGACCTAGGGCCTAGGGTCTGGGAAAAGCAGCAAGAGCCAAACGCTGTGACCTTTTGCGCTGATTCAAAAAACAAAAAAGCCGCTTCCGCGGCTTTTTTATTGTTTTTCGGTTATCGCTTACGCCCAACCGTTATTACGCTTCTTGCGGCGTGGGATCAGGTGCGGCAGGATAAGACCAAACAACAGGCCACCACCCGCAACCATGCCACCGTAAGCAAAGTAGCGCATCAGCAGATCATCTTTCTGAGTGTCGATACGCGCGCGCAGTTCGCGGATTTCAGTTTGCGCATCGATCAGCTTCTGGTTCAGTTCGCTGGTGTGTTGCTCCAGCTCTTTCACCTGTGCGTTGCGCTGATCCAGCGACTCAATCAGGCCTTTGGTTTTTGCTTCCGCGTCGCCTTGTGCACTCGACAGTGCTTCTTTTACCTGCTTCAGTTCTTCTTCCAATGCAGGTACACGAACTTTCAGGCCTGGTTGGTTAGAAACATACTTGGTCTCAACCCAGCCTTTACGACCACGATCATCGATAACTTGGGTGTAGCCAGCGTTACGGTTACTGTCCACAACTGTTACTTTCGTGCCCGCATCCACACTGCCGATAATACGGAACTGGGTGCCCGGGCCAGAATGCATGTAAGTGAAAAGCTCATCTGAGATGTAGTTGTCCTTCGCATGTGCAGCAGGGACCGCCAGCATCATAAGTACAGCCAGGGCAGAGAAAAGTTGCTTCACGGAGTATTCCTTTGTTTTGGTCGTGAGTATCTGTTTGTGCCAAATACTAAAAAATTTTGGGGTTCAGGTACAACAAAAGGGAGGCATAACCTCCCTTTTTTGACCGAAGACTGACATCACTGCACAAAAACGTGACTGAAATGCCTTTCTTAGTTTGTCTTATACGCCGAATGCAGCCTGCATAACGTAGAAGAAAATCACTGCAAGCAGCGCACCGGCTGGTAGGGTGACTACCCAAGAAGCCACGATATTACGCACGACACCCAGATTCAGAGCACCGATACCACGGGCAAAACCAACACCCAACACTGCACCGACCAGCGTTTGCGTGGTAGAGATAGGAAGGCCCGTACCAGATGCCAGAACAACCGTTGATGCGGTTGCCAGCTGAGCGGCGAAGCCACGGCTTGGTGTTAGCTCAGTAATACCAGAACCGACGGTCGCCATCACTTTGTGACCCAAAGTTGCCAGACCCACCACGATACCGATAC
Organism: Grimontia sp. SpTr1; assembly: GCF_947387585.1. NCBI lineage: Bacteria > Pseudomonadati > Pseudomonadota > Gammaproteobacteria > Vibrionales > Vibrionaceae > Grimontia > Grimontia sp. SpTr1. The sequence continues at coordinate 44,749 of NZ_CANDOD010000006.1, read as the reverse complement.
CACCCAGAGGCAGAATCCACCATGCAATGGTGCTCTTCTCGGTGATTTGGCCCATGTGTTCAACGGTAGAAACGATAGCCGACAGTGGACCAATCGCGTTTGCTACGTCGTTAGAACCGTGCGCGAATGCCATCGCACAGGCTGTCACGACCATCAACAGGCTGAATACGCGCTCAACACCCTGATAGCCATTTGCGCTTGCCGTGTCATCTTTGTATTTGCGGCTGATGTAGACGTAACCGAACATCATGATCAGAGAAGAAACCGCAATGGATACCATCACTGCTTCACCGGTAGAAAGATGCAAGCCGACGTGCTTCAGACCTTTCTTGATCGTCACCATAGCGATAATCATCGCGGTCAGGAACATGTAGACGGGTACGAAACGCTTGGCATTGATCAGCGGTTTGTCGGTATCAAAAATCAAACGCTGGGCACTGACAAAAATCGCGTAAGCGAACACACCGGAAATCAACGGCGTGACAAGCCAGCTACCTACGATGCCTTGCACCGAGCTCCAATCCACCGCTTCGGTACCCACAGACACACAGGCGAAACCGATGATCGCACCAATGATGGAGTGAGTGGTGGAAACCGGCCAGCCCATGTAGGACGCAACCAGCAGCCAGGTGCCTGCAGCCAGCAGCGCAGACATCATGCCGTAAACCAGCACTTCAGGTTGGGAAGCGTAAAGCGACGTTTCAATCACCCCTTTTCGGATGGTGTCTGTCACTTCACCACCGGCCAGATAAGCGCCGGCAAATTCAAAAATCATCGCAATGATGATGGCTTGTTTAACGGTCAGCGCTTTAGAACCCACTGACGTACCCATGGCGTTGGCAACGTCATTTGCACCGATACCGATAGCCATCATGAAACCAAAGACTGCGGCCACCAAAATAATAATGGTGCCGTAATTCGCTAGGATTTCCATTGTTTTACCTTGTTATCTCTTAGATGAATGGCGCGTTACGAGCGCGACAGCATCAGCTCTAGACGCGAGCCAACACGTTGTGCCTGATCAGCGATAGCGCCGACCCATTCAAGAATCTTGTAAAGGAACATCACATCAACCGGGTTGTATTCACTCTCGATTGACATCAATTGCTGGCGAAGCTTGATTTGCATTGAGTCAGTATCGCCCTCAATGGTATCCAACTGGTGGATCATTTCTTCAACCAGAGTGACTTCACGTCCTTTAAAGCCAGTTTCCAGCAGTTCATCCAATTCACTGATAACGCGACGTGCCTGTTCGGCAGCATCCAGACAACGTTGCACGTAAGCGACGAAGTCGGTGTAGAGCAAGGAAGGGACTTGGAGTTGTCGACCAATCACACGGCCGGCAATGTCTTTGGCGAGGTTTGCAAGCTTGTCCTGTTGGATAAGCAGGTCGAGCATGTCAGTACGATCTACCGGGAGGAACAGACCGCGAGGCAATTTGAGACGGATTTCACGTTTGAGCACATCAGCTTCTTTCTCAATCGTGGAAATCTCGTGGCGCAGTTGTTCTGCACGCTCCCAATCGCCTTTCTCACATGCTTCAAAGAAAGGGACCAACAGTGAACAGCAGTCATTAACGCGGCTCACGTGGCGTTGCAAAGGTTTTAAAGGGCTCTTTGCGAACAGCCCAACAATTGTATTTACAGGCATAGCCGTATCTACCTAAAAGACCTGTCCAAAGGATCAGGCTAAATATTACACCGAAAGCCATCTGATTATTTCAGGAGTATGGCTTTTTGGTGACGCGATGGTTATTTAGGCGGCGAATGTTATCGTAATCACATTTGTATTGATACCGTTTCAGATCAATGAAAGTCTCTTGCTCGACTTAGCGAATATCCATATCCTTGTTCTGCTATTGGTTATAGGTACCTTTATGGAAACTGAGATAGAGCTAAAGTTTTTTGTTTCGACGGATTTTTCACGCCAGATCCGGGACAAAATTGCTGATTTAAAGGTATTGCAGCAACGCCAGCGAGACCTCGGCAATATTTACTATGACACCCCGGATTACCTGCTGCGACGCCATGATATAGGCCTTCGTGTCAGACGTTATGACGACGTGTTTGTGCAGACACTGAAAACCGCAGGACGCGTTGTCGCAGGACTTCATCAACGTCCGGAATACAATGCAGAACTGGACTCTCCGGTTCCTGACCTTTCCTTGATCCCTGCTGATGCCTGGCCAGAAGGTTTAGACATCGAAGCACTCAGTGCTAACCTGAATCCTTTGTTCTCTACTGATTTTGAGCGCCAGCAGTGGTTGCTTGCGATGCCTGACAGCAGTCAGGTAGAACTGGCTTTCGACAGCGGCGAGGTCACAACGGAAGAGGGCGGTTATGACCCGATTTGCGAAGTAGAGCTTGAGCTGAAGTCTGGTCAGACGGATGCGCTGTTTGTATTGGCACGCGAGTTGGCAGAAAGCGGCGGCCTACGTTTGGGTAACTTGAGCAAAGCCGCTCGTGGCTACCGCTTGGCGACAGGCTACGAAGGCCAGCCAGTGAAACCGCTGACCATGGTCAAAGTGAATGGCCAGATGACGGTAGAGCAATCATTTGTGAAAGCGCTCGAGCACGCGCTCGACCACTGGCATTACCACGAGCAAATCTACGTAGAGCGTCCTGAACAGAATGCTATCTTCGAGATGTGTAATGCAGTGTCGCTTATCCGTCAGGCTCTGGTGCTTTACGGCGGTCTTATTCCCCGTCGTGCCAGTGCGCTGCTTCGTCAGGAGCTGCAATGGCTGGAAGGGGAGCTGGAATGGGTTTATGAAGGCCGTGCCATTGAGCGTCTTCTCGACGATAAAGGTCACTTCCTGCGTAAACTGAACGCGCAAAAGCCGTTGATGGCGAAACTTTCTGATCGATACGACGAATTGCCAGAGCGTGCGGAAGTGTTGGAACTCCTGCACTCAAGCCGTTATTGCAACCTGCTGCTTGATTTGAGCCGTTGGATTCTTACCCGAGGCTGGCAACCGTTCCTGGATGACAAAGCCCGTGAGAAACTGGGTGAGCAAATCCGCCAGTTCGCTAACCGCTCGATGGCCCAATCTTGGGATGAGCTGTTGAGTGTCTTTGCGGAAGGTAATGAGCTGGATCGTTTTGCGTATCTGGATCAACAGCCGCGCCTGACCCGAAACCTGATGTCAGGGTGCTGTGTTGCTGCCCTTTATGACAGTGAAGAACGTGAAACCTTCCGTCTTCCTTGGCTGGATTTGTTGCAGGGCATTGAAGACTTTCAGCTGCTTGAGCCAGTGAGAAAGCTGGCTGATGATGAAGATTTGGAAGAGGAAGATCGCGCGCAGATCGAGAAATGGCTGGGTCGCAAGGAAGAATCTTTGCTGCATGCCATGATGCAATCGCGTCAGATTGGCCTACAGCTTGATCCCTATTGGGATATCTAAATTCTGAATATCGAAAAATAGCGCCTGATGGCGCTATTTTTTTGCTTGTTGCGGAGGGGGTTTGTCCTCCAACTTGGCTTCAATTGCCGCAAGACGCTCCAATATTTCAGTTTGCTGCGTGAGAATCAGTTCCAGCGCTTCGCGGCGGCGTTCTTCTCTTTCCTGCGCTTTCTTCTCCGGCTTAGTGACATAGGAAGTCACAAGGCCGGTGATGGCACCAAAAATCCCCACGCCACACATAATCACTATTACCGCGACAGCGCGCCCTGCCGGCGTCACAGGGTAGTAATCGCCATAACCTACTGTCGAGATGGTGACAAACACCCACCAGATAGCATCAGTCAAGCTGGTGATGTTGGCTTCGACCGCGGGGCTTTCAAACGCAAATACCGCGGCAGAACCAGTGGAAACAAGAACCGTCAGCAGCAACAGAATGGTCGCCATGGTGGTTTCGTTTCGGTTTTCGCTCATGTAGGTGAGCAGCGACTGGCTTTGTTGAATAAGGCGTATGACACGGAAGATTTGAAAAATGCGGGCGAAACGCAATGCTTCGACCACAGGAATGCTGGCGAGGATATCTATCCAATGTGTTTTCAAATAAGTGACTTTGTTATCACTTTTAAGAAGATGTAGGGCGATTTGTAGCAAAAATATCAGACAAATCAGCGTATCGATGCCTAGCAATAAGGTATAAAGAGGGTCGCTTTTAGGCAGCAATAAAATGGTAGTGACTACACAAAGTGAGACAAAGGAAAGCAACAGACTCAACAATCCCATCGGATTCAGATCTAAGTTTTTCGTTTCGGTCTCGCTCATCACTCAATAAACAACCTGTGCTGCCGTTAGTTCTTTAGGGCTCAGCATCTCTACCGAAGTTTACTCTCGACAGATACCTAACCCTATTCCGCTTGCTTTCTCTCTACTGTATCGCAGTTTAGGCGATGCAACTATCAAGGAGTCATCGAGAATGTCACAGATGATATTCAGGCCTTGGGAAAAGGCCGTTGCCAACATCAAACTGGTTCCCAAACTCATTCTTTTAATGGTTTTCAGTACCTTGCTATTGGTGGCAAAACAGCTGTGGGACGCCAATACGTTCCGAGACTCTGTCAGTGAGGTCACTGAAGCGCAAAGCCATAGTCTGGCATTGCGAAGTGCTGAAATGGCAAAAGAGCTTTTGAAAGAAGAGAACGGCACATCGCTGCTTCAGCGCGTGGTGAGCCGAGAAAACGCAACCAGCGAAATTAACCAATACATCTACTTCACCAACCGTAAAACAGGTGAAGTTCTGGCGCACCCAAGTATCCGTAATTTTGATGGTTTGAACCTGCCACTTGAAAATGGCCGGATGCTGACGGAAGTGATTCGAAATACTCAGGGTGAATTTACCTACCATCTTGCCAATGAAGAGCGCCATGGCATTGCGGTGCCGGTAGGTAGCACCGATTGGCTGTCCATTTCTTCTCAACCAGATTCCGCGGCAGAACAATACTACAACGCTTATCTGATTCAGGTGGCATGGCAAACCGCGCTTATGATTGTTGCCTTTATGGTCATCCTGCTGGGCGGCTCTAACCTGATGCTTCGCCAAATCAATTGCTTGATTGACGGTATGCGTAACATGGCTCAGAAGAACCTGAGTGTGCCAGTAGTGATGGACTGCAAAGATGAGTTCGGTGAACTGGCGCGTGAACTGGAAAAAAGCCGTATTCAACTGTCGAGTGTGATTAAAACGCAGCGTCACTCTTCGGAAGAGTTGTCTGACATGGCTGAAGTGATGAGTATCAGCATGGATGAGACCCGCGAATCTGCCAAAGAGCAGTTTGGTGAAATCGATCAGTTAGCGTCAGCCATGAGTGAGATGACGTCGACGGTACAAGATGTTGCTGGTCATGCGCGTGCGGCTTCTCAGGCGACAGAAGCGTCCCGCGAGCAGGTGGCGAACGGTCAGCAGTACGTGAGCAACACGATTTCGACTATCAACAAGCTGTCTGATGATATCCGAGAGTCAGCGAGCGTGGTCAATCAGGTGGAAGAGCGCGTTGAGAAAATCAGTTCTGTGGTAGTGACCATTCAGGGGATTTCAGAGCAAACTAATCTGCTGGCACTTAATGCGGCCATTGAGGCAGCGCGCGCCGGCGAAATGGGCCGAGGCTTTGCCGTGGTAGCAGATGAAGTTCGTAACCTGGCGCAAAACACTCAGAAAGCCACTTTAGAAATTCAGGATATGATCACCCAGCTTCAGTCTTCTGCTCAGCAGGCGGTTGGCCTGATGGAGCAAAGCGTGGTGGAAGCGGTGGAAAGCGTAGAGTCAGTCAGCAAAGCGGGTGAAGAACTGAACCTGATTGTGGAGCAAATCTCCCAAATCAACGACATGAACTTCCATATTGCCACTGCTGCAGAGCAGCAAGCCTCGGTGGCTGATGAGATGAACCAGAATCTGACCAATGTCCGAGAGTTGGTGGAAGCGTCTGTGACTGTGGTGACTGAGCTGGCCGAAACCTCAGAAAGCATGCAGGGCAATGCAGAACAGCTGGATCTGAAAATCAAAGAGTTCGCGGTTTGATTTCCGTTTAGGAATGAGGAAGCCCACCGATTGTGTGGGCTTTTTTTATGATATTTTAAGGTTAACTAGAAAGATCAAAGGAAAGAACACCGATGTCGCTTCCCACGGAACTGGATGCTTGTGCAACCCGCGCTATCGACACTCTGGCTGAAAAACAGCCTGATAACCTTGAACAATGGCAAGGTGCTGACAGGGAAGTCCTTTCTCGCACATTGGCACTGAGCGACTTCATCAATGAATCGGTGCTTCATGACGAAAACCTGCTGCCTTGGTTGAAGGACAATCTCGGCTCCGGTCTTCGTATCGCGCAATACCGTAAACTGCTGAAAGAGCAGCTCGATAGCCAGCAGGATGAAAATAGCCTGTTGCGTGAGCTTCGCCGTTTCCGTCGACGTGAGATGGTTTGGCTGGCGTGGCATGACTTTAACGACACCATTTCCCTTGATGATGGGCTCGCCCATCTCTCCAAACTGGCAGAAGCCATGATCATGGAAGCTTACGGCTGGCTTTACCGTTTCTGCTGCAATGAGTGGGGAACGCCCTGTGATGCAGACGGAAATCCACAGCCAATGTTGATCCTCGGCATGGGCAAGCTGGGTGGCGGTGAGCTGAATTTCTCTTCTGATATCGATCTTATCTTCACGTACCCTGAGAACGGCGAAACCCAAGGTGCTCGCCGAAGCATTGCCAATGCCCAGTTCTTCACCCGACTCGGTCAGCGTTTGATCAAAGCGTTGGATCAGCAAACCTATGATGGTTTCTGTTATCGCGTCGACATGCGCCTTCGCCCATTCGGCGACAGTGGCCCATTGGTCATGAGTTTCGCAGCGCTTGAAGATTACTATCAGGAGCAGGGGCGTGACTGGGAACGTTACGCGATGATCAAAGCGCGCGTGATGGGGAAAGAGCAGTTTGCCTGTTACCAGACTCTCCGCCAGATGCTGCGTCCTTTTGTGTTCCGCCGATATATCGATTTCAGTGCGATCCAGTCTCTACGTCGTATGAAGGCAATGATCCGCAGTGAAGTGCGTCGCCGTGGCCTGACAGAGAACATCAAGCTTGGGGCGGGTGGTATTCGTGAAATCGAGTTTATCGTCCAGTCTTTCCAGCTTATCCGAGGCGGTCGCGATCCGATTTTGCGTAAACGTGGTCTTTTTATCACCTTGAATGCGATTCGTGAACTGGAGCTGCTGCCGGAGAAGGAAGCTGGTACGCTCGAAGCATCGTACCGCTATCTGCGCCGGGTGGAAAACCTGCTACAGGCTATTGGCGACAAGCAAACCCAAACCTTGCCAGACAGTGACCGTGACAGGCTGCGCCTTGCTGTTGCCATGGGGGAAACGGAGTGGGATGCGCTTCGAGAGAAGATCGCTTACCACATGCAGGGTGTACACGACATCTTCGATAATCTGATTGGCGACGAAGAGGAAAACGAAGAAGAGAAGATCGCTGCTGAATTCAGTGAGATCTGGGATGCTGTACGCGATCCGGATTTGGTTGAGAAGATCCTGACCGATATGCAGGCGCAAAGCGCTGAAGAGCAGGCCAAAGCATTGCTACGATTCAAAGAAGAGTTAGCAAAACGCACCTTGGGCCCTCGCGGCCGTGAAGTGGTAAACCGCCTGATGCCTCTGATGCTCAGCCACATTGTGTGTCGTGAAGATGCTATGTTGGTGCTTGAACGGGTGCTCAAGCTGCTGGTTCGCATAGCTACACGAACAACGTACCTGGAACTTCTCGATGAGCACCATGGAGCAATCACCCAATTGGTGCGCCTTTGCAGTGCAAGCCCAATGGTGGCAGAGCAACTGGCGAATTACCCGATCCTTCTGGATGAGCTTCTGGATCTGCAACACCTCTACAACCCAACGCCACTCGATCAATACCGCAACGAGCTGTTTGATTTTCTTGCCCGTATCCCGGAAGAGGATATGGAGCAGCAAATGGAAAACATCCGCCAATTCAAGCAAACCCAATTGCTCCGTATTGCCGCCGCTGACATTGCTGATGTGTTGCCAGTGATGAAGGTAAGTGACCACTTAACCTATCTGGCGGAAGCCATTGTAGAAGCGGTAGTGAATCAGGCCTGGTATCAGATGACGGAAAAGTACGGGCAGCCATCTCACCTGTCCGGCCGTGATGGCCGAGGCTTTGCGGTGATTGGTTACGGCAAAGTCGGTGGTATTGAACTCGGTTACAACTCAGACTTGGATGTGGTGTTTGTTCACGATTGCCCGGATAACACCTACACTGACGGCCCGAAAGAGATAGACAGCCGCCAGTTTTATTTGCGACTGGCTCAGCGTATCGTCCATCTGTTTTCTACCCGCACAGCGTCAGGCGTGTTGTATGAAATCGATACCCGCCTTCGCCCCTCTGGTGCTTCGGGCATGCTGGTGACAACGCTCGAATCGTTCGAAGAATACCAGAACGAAGAAGCCTGGACCTGGGAGCATCAGGCGCTGGTGCGTACCCGCTTGGTTTATGGTGATGCATTGCTGACAAAGGGCTTTGCGGATGTGCGTAAGCGCGTGCTGACGAAAGAGCGCGACGTCGATGCCCTTCGCAAGGAAGTGGTCGAGATGCGCCATAAAATGCGTGACCACCTTGGTAGCAAAGAGAAGGGCAAATTCCACATCAAACAAGATCCGGGCGGAATTACTGACATTGAATTTATGACCCAATTCTTTGTGCTGGCAAATGCCAATGACGAACCGGCATTGACCCGATGGAGTGATAACGTCCGCATCCTCGAAGACATGGCACAAGCGGGCATTCTCAGTACGCCGCAAGCACTGACCTTACGAGATGCCTATGTCGCAATGCGCGATGAAATTCATCGTCTGAACCTGCTCGATGCGTCTGTGGAAGTTGATGACAGTGCATTCATAGCAGAACGTGAAGCGGTGAAAGCGGCTTGGGAAGAATGGATGGAGCCTGTGTAAAACAGACCCTAGAGCCTAGGAAATGAAAAAGCGGCTACTGATTCAGTGCCGCTTTTTGCCGAATTACTCGCAGGATTTAGCCCCTTGATACCTCAATCATATAGCGAGGGTTCACCTTCAGGACGACTCTTGAATCGGCGGTGCAGCCACATGTACTGCTCAGGCGCACGCATGATAGAGCGTTCCACAAACTTATTGGTATAAACCGCAGAGGCTTCGGCATCATCGTAAGGGAACGCCTCCATCGGCGGGTCCAGTCTCATGGTGTAGCCTGTGCCTTCACGGTCTCGTGTGATGGTGAATGTAGCGACTTTACATTTGCTGGCAGAAGCTAGCAGGTGTGTACCCGTCGTAGTACAGGCTTTTTCGACCGCAAACAGTGGCGCCCAAGCATAGCGGTGACGTCCATAGTCATGATCCGGTGCATACCAAACCAGTTCGCCTTGACGAAGGCGTTTGATCATCTGTTTTACGTCGCGGCGATCAATGCATTTGTTTTCGCGTGTACGCCCACGGTATTGGAACCAGTCGTAAACCGGATTGGTATTAGGGCGGTAAACACCATAACCTGGGGAGTGAACCCCAAACGCACGGGCGCCAAGCTCCAAATTAAATGAATGCACCGCGACGACAAGTACACCTTCTTTGTTGGCTTTAAACCCTTCGATTTGTTCAAAGCCTTCATATTTCATGTGTTTCTTAATGCGCCACGCAGGCCAGAACCATGCCATGCAGGTTTCGAAAAAGGCGAGGCCCATATTCTGAAAGTTCTCTTTCAGTAATGCCTCGCGTTCACCACCTGTCATTTCGGGAAAACAAAGCTCCAGATTTCTTGATGCAATCTTCTTTCTGCTTTTGAAGAACTTCATGATCAGCAAGCCAAGTTTACGGCCGATAAAACGCTGTAAGCGGTAAGGCATCCAACTGATCAGAAACATCATTCCGACACCAATCCAAGTATGCCAATACTTGGGATGTAGTAAGGACCATTGGAAAGTCGGCGCTTCAGAATTGTTGCTCATGGCGTTGTCGTGTTTCCTGAATCAAGCGAGAAAATAAGGTCGTCATTGTATACCGAAACTTTTGAAATAGTCAGAGTTCGTCAACAAGCTATCTTACTGTAGCAATTGAAAGACATAGAAGATGTGAGTTGTTGCTCGCATGGCTGTTGCAGTGATGTGTTTATGGTAATATCGCCGACGTTCCTTTTTCCCTGGAGAAAACAATGAAACTGACTTTGCCTGACTATCAGCAAGCCGACGTTCTGGTTGTTGGTGATGTGATGCTTGACCGTTATTGGTATGGCCCAACGGGACGTATCTCTCCGGAAGCTCCGGTGCCGGTTGTAAAAATCAACCAGACTGAAGAGCGTCCTGGTGGTGCGGCGAACGTGGCAATGAATATTGCTGCGCTTGGCGGCAAAGCGCAATTGATTGGTCTTGTCGGTCAGGATGAGCAGGCACAAGTGCTGAACGACACACTTAGCTCGCTGAAAGTGGAATGTGATTTTGTTGGCTTGGAGAACTACCCAACCATCACCAAACTGCGTGTGATGAGCCGCAACCAGCAACTTATTCGTCTGGACTTCGAAGAAGGCTTCCATGATGTTGATGTCCAGCCAATCCTTGCTCGCATTGAAGCAGCATTGCCTAAAGCGAAGGCAATGATCCTGTCTGACTACGCGAAAGGCGCACTGGAAAATGTTCAGCCAATGATCCAACTGGCGCGCCAGGCAGGTGTTGCTACGTTAGTCGACCCGAAAGGCGCTGACTTTGAACGCTACCGTGGTGCAACGTTGCTGACACCAAACATGAGCGAATTTGAAGCCGTTGTTGGTACTTGTCGCACGGAAGAAGATATTGTTGAGCGTGGTTTGGCACTTATCGAAAAATTCGAATTCGAAGCTCTGCTGGTTACCCGCAGCGAAAACGGTATGACTTTGCTTCGTAAAGGCCATGAACCACTGAATCTGCCTACGTTGGCGAAAGAAGTGTATGACGTGACGGGTGCAGGCGATACCGTGATTTCGGTGCTGGCGGCGTCTTTGGCTGCGGGTAAACCTATTGAAGATGCGTGTGCACTGGCAAATGCTGCTGCAGGCGTTGTGGTTGGTAAACTGGGTACATCGACGCTGTCGACCATTGAACTGACTGAAGCGGTTCACGGCAGCCATCATTCTGGCTATGGCGTCGTGACTGAAGAGCAACTTAAAGCCGCTGTTCAGATGGCGCAATCACGCGGTGAAAAAGTGGTGATGACCAACGGTTGTTTCGACATTTTGCACGCAGGACATGTTGCTTACCTGAATGAAGCGGCCAAACTTGGCGACCGTCTGATTGTTGCTGTGAACACTGACGAATCTGTGCGCGGCCTGAAAGGTCCGGGCCGTCCTGTAAACCCTACCGATCGCCGTATGGCCGTATTGGCAGGTTTGGGGGCAGTGGATTGGGTTGTGCCATTCGGTGAGGAAACACCGCAACGTCTGATCAGTGAAGTGCTGCCAAGCCTTCTGGTAAAAGGTGGTGACTACAAGCCGGAAGATATCGCCGGCGGTAAAGAAGTGATTGCTGCGGGTGGTGAAGTTCGCGTATTGAACTTTGAAGATGGCTGTTCAACCACAGAGATCATTAACTCAATCCTGGGTGGTCACAACAAGGCCTAATGGCTTTTGTGATAGACCGAGATAGAGACAAAAAAGGCGCCGAGGCGCCTTTTTTAGTGCGTACCGAAAATTACTTTTTCGGTGGCAACAGACCGTTGTTGATATCAACCAGATCCTGCTCGCTCAATGTACCCACAGCCTGACGAAGCTGCAGCACGCCCAGAACATAGTCATAACGCGCATTGGACAGGTTGCGGTTTGCATCGTACAGACGACGGGTCGCATCCAGCACATCAACAATAGTACGTGTACCCACTTCAAAACCTGCTTCTGTCGCTTCCAGTGCAGAACGCTGTGAAATCACAGTTTGTTCGTAAGCACGCAGTGCGCCAATGCTGGCATTGATGTTGTTGTAGAAAGCACGTACATCCTTCACGGTAGAGCGGTATGTGCCTTCCAGCTGTTCAGAAGCCGCCACGTAGTTGAATTGCGCTTCTTTTACGCCCGCAGTGATGGTGCCACCGGTGTAGAGAGGCATATTTAAGTTAATGCCAGCCGTTAGCTGGTTGTTGTCGCCACTATTGCCAGTGGTTTTGTTATCTGTGTCAGCGTAATCATAACCTGCATTGAGAGTCAGGGATGGCAAGTGACCAGATTCTGCCAGACTGATGCGCTCTTTTGCCGCATCGCGGGAAATGCGCTGTGCCAGCAGACTCAGGTTACCTTCTTCTGCTTGCTTCACCAACTCGTCGGCCGTTTGCTGCGGGCGGGTTGCTGAGAAAGTTCTGGTGTTTAATACATACAGGTCAGAATGGCGGGTGCCGGTGATTTCGCGAAGTTCCTCATAGCTGTTGGAAACTTGGTTTTCAGACAGAATTTCCTGAGCAAGTACTGAGTCAAACTGTGCTTGTGCATCATGCACGTCAGTGATCGCTGACAGACCGACTTCAAAGCGCTGCTTGGTTTGCTCTAACTGACGACCAACCGCCGCTTTTTCTGCGCGGACGAAAATCAGATCATCAATGGCACGAAGCACGTTGAAATAAGCTTGGGAAACACGAAGGATCAGTCCTTGCTGCTCCGCCGCATAAACCGCATCTGCCTGACGGGCAGTGATCTCGGCGATATCAAGGTTAATCCAGCTGTTTTGCTCGAAAAGCTCTTGGCTTAGATCAACACCTGCTGATAAAACGTTGGTGTCAGATACGCCAGGACCATTCGTGCTGTAACGGGTAAGGTTGTACCCAGCATTCAGATTAATCTGCGGCAGCAAGGTGCCACGGTTAGTGTCAACGGCTGCGAAAGCAGCGTCTTTGGTTGCAGCAGCTTGTAGAAGTTGTGGGTCGCTTTGCTTCGCCTGCTCGTAAACCTGAATCAGATCATCAGCGCTTGCCAGGGGAGCGGCGGTGCCCAGCGCAACCCCGATAAAGAGGGGGAGCAATTTTTTCATAGTAGGTAATCCCTGAACGTATCGTTATTTGGTCAGTTTTCAGAAGGTATCCGGACCTTACGGCTAGCCCCTAGTTTAAACTATGGATGCTTACTTGGAACTGACAATGTGATGGTTTCTTGAGAAAAATTGATTGTAAAACCATCTGAACCATAAAGATATTCAAATAATTCTGCAATCCATACCAAAAAAGTCGAGGTGTGACATTGCAGCCCCATATTTCGACCATTTATCATTTGCCACCCGTTTGCAGGAATAAAGGGATATTCCGTGCCACAGCAAAATGCACCGTCCCAGTTTGGGAAAGGCGACGTAAAAATTGAAGCAAGTGACGTTGTCTATAATGGTTACTTCAAGATGGTGAAATATCGATTTCGTCATCGCCTGTTTGCTGGTGGCTGGAGCGAGACCATCGATCGTGAGCTTTTCGAGCGTGGTCATGCTGTCGCGATGCTTCCTTACGATCCGGTGACTGATCAGGTCGTCATGGTGGAGCAAATTCGCATTGGTGCGATGGTGGCAAGTGAATCTCCCTGGCAGCTTGAAATTGTCGCTGGGATCATCGACAAAGATGAATCGCCAGAAGAAGTGGCTGTGCGTGAAGCGGACGAAGAAGCTGGGCTGACTGTTGAAAAGCTCGAGCCTATGACCAGCTATCTGTCGAGTTCCGGGGGATGTTCTGAACGCATTCATTTATACCTTGGATTGGTCGATGCGTCAGAAGCCAAAGGTGTTCATGGCTTGCCAGAAGAAGGCGAAGACATATTGGTGCATGTGGTGCCATTTAACACAGCAATGCAATGGATTAACGAAGGTAAGGTCGAAAATGCCGCGTCTCTTATTGCTTTGCAGTGGCTGGCACTGAATCGTGACAGGGTTCGCGCGGAGTCATCCAGCATTGGGTGAACACGCTGCGATTGGGAATAAGGGTATGTTGAGGCAAGGGTATCGAGTCGACTTAAATGCGCTGATGCGCATGTACGAGACCAACTATGCTAAATTGCTAAGACTGATGCCGCGTGACGACAACGTGGGGGAATCCTGCGTGTACGAAATTCAGGGACATGAGTTCCAGATGGATATCGTCGAGTCAACGCGCTATACCACCTTGCTTGATATTTGGCAGCGGGGTGAAGTCCCTCAATATTTGCGACCCAGACTCACAGTTCGTATGTATCATGATGCACGTGTGGCCGAAGTGTGTACCACACAGCAGATTTCTCGTATTCAGCCGCGCTATGATTATCCGAACCCGCGTATGCACCAGAAAGATGAAAAGCATCAGGTTAATGCGTTTCTTGCTGACTGGTTAGCGCATTGCCTGCAAAACGGTATAACAAAACAGAATATAATTTATTAGTTTGACGCGCATGAGCGCGTATTTACGATCAGGGTTTTCAAGACGTTGCGGATAAGCCATCTACCAAGCCAACACAGCCAGACCGTCCGGTTGTTACAAATTACAGATACCCATCTCTTTGCAGACCCCTATGGTTGTTTGCTTGGGGTGAATACGGCTGCGAGTTTTCAGGCAGTAGTCGGTGAAATTCAATCCAGTCAGGTTGAGTTTGATGCCATTATCGCAACCGGCGATATTTCCCAGGATCACACGGCAGAATCTTATCAACGTTTTGTTGATGGGATTGCTCACTGGTCGCAGCCTTGCTTCTGGCTACCTGGCAATCATGATTACCAACAGGAAATGCAATCCATTCTGACGCAATCCACGCTGCAACGTTGTGATAGCGTGTTAGTTGGAGAGCATTGGCAACTGGTAGTGTTGGACAGCCAAGTGAAGGGTGTCCCGCACGGCCGCCTTTCTAAAGAGCAACTTTCCTTGCTTGATACTGCGCTATCAACGAACAAAGACCGTCACACCCTGGTGCTGCTGCACCACCATCCGCTCCCAGCTGGCAGTGCATGGCTGGACCACCACCAACTCCATAACCAGGAAGATTTCTGGGCGGTGGTTGAAAAGCACAACAACGTGAAAGGTGTAGTGTGTGGTCATATTCACCAAGCGCTGGATACCGAACACAAAGGTCGTCGCGTGATGGCGGCACCTTCAACCTGCATCCAATTCAAACCGGATTCTGATGACTTTGCGCTGGATTCTACTAACCCTGGCTGGCGCGAAATTGAATTGCATCAAGACGGCACCATTATCACTCACGTAGGACGACTCAAGGGCACGGAATTTCAGCCTGATATGAATTCCACAGGCTACTAAAATATGAAGCCCTTGCTCCTCTATATTCATGGTTTTAACAGCTCGCCACTCTCTGCGAAGGCAGAGCAGATGCGGGCTTGGTGCGAATTGCACCGTCCAGACATAAAGCTGGAAGTTCCCCGTCTCGCCTGTTACCCTGCCGAAGCCGCACACCAACTCCAACATATTATTGAAACCTACAAAGGTGACTATCAGATAGGTTTGGTTGGTAGTTCTCTCGGTGGCTATTTATCGACCTGGCTTAATGCCCAGTATGGTTTTCGTGCCGCACTGGTGAATCCAGCCGTGAAGCCTTATGACTTGCTGGCTGATTACCTCGGACCACAGCAAAACCCTTATACCGGAGAAACGTACCTGCTTGAGCCTCATCATATGGATGAGCTGAAAGCCTTGGATGTGGCCTCAATTTCCCATCCAGAGACACTCTGGCTGCTGCAGCAAGAGGGCGATGAAGTGCTTGATTACCGAGAAGCTGTCGCTAAATACCAGGGATGTAAGCAGACCGTTGAAGCAGGTGGCGATCACGCCTTTGTCGGATTCGACAGATACCCTGCTGATATCATTCAATTCCTGGGACTGTGACCACAACTCACAGAATAACCTCGTTAGCTGTGACAATATTTGACAAGCTAGCGCGGCATCACTGACCATGTGACAAAATTTAGAAAACCATTCATCTATGACAGACCAAGTTTATAACGCGGGATCCATTGAAGTTCTCAATGGTCTTGAGCCAGTGCGTCGCCGCCCTGGCATGTATACAGACACGACCCGTCCAAACCACCTCGGTCAAGAAGTTATCGACAACAGTGTCGATGAGGCATTGGCGGGGCATGCACGTAAAGTGGAAGTCATCCTTCATGCGGATCAGTCCCTTGAAGTGATTGATGACGGCCGTGGTATGCCGGTGGACATCCACCCGGAAGAAGGGGTTTCAGGGGTTGAACTTATCCTTTGTAAACTCCATGCCGGTGGTAAATTCTCCAACAAAAACTACCAATTTAGTGGTGGTTTGCATGGTGTGGGTATTTCGGTTGTAAACGCCCTGTCTAACCGTGTCGAAGTCTCGGTAAAACGCGACGGTCAGGTGTATGAAATCGCCTTTGAACACGGTGATAAAGTGCAGGAGCTGACAGTGACCGGCACCTGTGGCCGCCGTGCAAAAGGCACACGTGTCCACTTCTGGCCAGATGCGAGCTACTTCGACTCACCGAAATTCTCTGTTTCCCGCCTGAAAAGCATTCTGAAAGCCAAGGCTGTGCTTTGCCCTGGTCTGGAAATTGTCTTTACCGACAAGAACACTGATGAGACCACTAAGTGGTGCTACGAAAGCGGTCTTAAAGACTATCTGGCAGAAGGTGTAAAAGGTTACGAACTCCTGCCAGCAGAACCTTTTGTGGGCGAATTCAACGCGCCGCATGAAGCGGCCGACTGGGCGGTTATCTGGTTGCCGGAAGGTGGCGAGCTGATCGCTGAAAGCTACGTTAACCTGATCCCAACTGCTCAGGGTGGTACGCACGTGAATGGCCTTCGTCAGGGCCTTCTGGATGCGATGCGCGAGTTCTGTGAATTCCGCAATCTGTTGCCACGCGGCGTTAAGCTGACAGCCGATGATATCTGGGACCGCTGTGCCTACGTGCTGTCTGTAAAAATGCAGGACCCGCAGTTTGCCGGCCAGACCAAAGAACGTCTGTCATCACGTCAATGTGCTGCTTTCGTCTCTGGCGTCGTCAAAGATGCCTTTAGCCTGTGGCTGAACGAGCGTCCGCAACTGGCGGAACAACTGGCAGAAGTGTGTATTGCCAACGCGCACCGCCGTATGCGTGCCGCGAAGAAGGTGGTGCGTAAGAAAGTGGCGTCAGGCCCAGCTCTGCCAGGCAAGCTGACAGACTGCTCAATGCAGGATCTGGCGCGCACGGAACTGTTCCTTGTCGAGGGTGACTCAGCGGGGGGGTCTGCCAAGCAAGCCCGTGACCGTGAGTTTCAGGCCATCATGCCGCTTCGCGGTAAGATTCTGAACACTTGGGAAGTGTCAGCCGATCAGGTTTTGGCGTCTCAGGAAGTCCACGATATTTCTGTTGCACTGGGTATCGACCCGGACAGTGAAGATTTGAGCGGTCTGCGTTACGGCAAGGTATGTATCCTCGCCGATGCGGACTCGGATGGTCTTCACATCGCCACACTGCTTTGTGCGCTGTTCGTGAAGCACTTCCAGGCACTGGTTAAAGCCGGTCACGTGTATGTGGCAATGCCACCGCTCTACCGCATCGACTGCGGTAAGGAAGTTTATTACGCGCTGGATGACGAAGAGAAAGCCGGCATCCTTGAGCGTTTGAGCCAGAAGCGCGCCAAAATCGACGTACAGCGATTTAAAGGTCTGGGTGAGATGAACCCACTGCAGCTTCGCGAAACCACCATGGATCCGAATACCCGCCGTCTGGTTCAGTTGACCATTGACGATCAGGAAGAAACGGATCGCATGATGGACATGCTCCTGGGTAAGAAACGCGCAGAAGACCGCCGCCACTGGTTGCAAGACAAAGGCGACATGGCTGAGCTGACCGAAGTTTAAGCAAGAATTTTAAGATCGGACGTTTTCAATGACTGATATCACTTATGACGGTGTCGAACAGCTTCCGCTGAGGAAGTTTACTGAGGATGCATACCTCAACTATTCGATGTACGTCATCATGGACCGTGCACTGCCTTTTATCGGTGACGGCCTGAAGCCGGTACAGCGCCGCATTATTTATGCGATGTCTGAGCTTGGCCTGTCGGCAACTGCCAAATACAAGAAATCTGCCCGTACCGTCGGTGACGTGCTGGGTAAGTATCACCCGCACGGTGACTCTGCCTGTTACGAAGCCATGGTATTGATGGCTCAGCCGTTCTCTTACCGCTACCCGCTGGTTGATGGTCAGGGTAACTGGGGTGCGCCGGACGACCCGAAATCCTTCGCGGCGATGCGTTACACCGAATCGCGCCTGTCACGTTTCTCGGAAGTGCTGCTGTCTGAATTAGGACAAGGCACTGTTGACTGGCAGCCAAACTTCGACGGCACCATGAAGGAGCCGAAAGCGCTGCCTGCTCGTCTGCCGCATATCCTGCTGAACGGCGTGACCGGTATTGCGGTTGGTATGGCGACGGACATTCCACCGCACAACGCCCGTGAAGTGGCAAATGCGCTGGTGGCGTTGATTGATACGCCAAAATTGGAGCTGGATGACCTGCTTGAGCATGTCAAAGGCCCGGATTATCCGACCGAAGCAGAAATCATTACACCGCAGGTAGAGCTCAAGAAGCTGTACCGCGATGGTCGTGGCTCCATCAAGATGCGTGCTTGCTGGCACAAAGACAACGGCGATATCGTGATCACCGCGCTGCCGCATCAGGTTTCCGGTGCGAAGCTTCTGGAGCAAATTGCTAACCAGATGCGCGCGAAGAAGTTGCCGATGGTCGACGATCTGCGTGACGAGTCGGATCATGAAAACCCGACACGTATCGTGATTGTTCCACGCTCAAACCGTGTGGATTGCGATCAGCTGATGAACCACCTGTTTGTTTCAACGGATCTGGAAAAAAGCTATCGCGTTAACCTGAACATGATTGGTCTTGATGGCCGTCCTCAGGTGAAAGGTCTGGTGAAAATCCTGACTGAGTGGCTGGAATACCGCCGCGAAACCGTGCGTCGCCGTCTGCAATATCGTCTGGACAAAGTACTGGCCCGTCTGCACATCTTGGAAGGTTTGTTGGCTGCGTATCTCAACATTGATGAAGTGATTGAGATCATCCGCACCGAAGATGATCCGAAAAAAGAGCTGATGAGTCGTTTTGACCTCAGCGAGAAGCAAGCCGAAGCGATCCTTGAAATCAAACTCCGCCAGTTAGCCAAACTGGAAGAGATCAAGATCCGTGGCGAGCAGGACGAGCTGAACAAAGAGCGCGAGCAACTCGAAAAGCTGCTGGGTTCTGAGCGCCGTATGAATACCCTGCTGAAGAAAGAAATTCTGGCTGATGCTGAGAAGTATGGCGACGATCGCCGCTCACCTTTGATTGAACGCGCTGAAGCGAAAGCAATGACTGAGCGTGATCTGATCCCGAGTGAGCCAATCACGGTTGTTCTGTCCGAGAAAGGCTGGATCCGTCATGCCAAAGGACACGACGTTGATGCAACCACGCTGAGCTATAAGTCAGGTGATAATTACTTGGCGTCCGCGCGTGGTAAGAGTAATCAGCCAGCTGTGTTTATCGGCACTGATGGCCGCAGCTACGCACTTGAGTCGCACAGTCTGCCCTCTGCGCGTAGTCAGGGTGAGCCGATTACTGGCCGCTTGAACATCACTGCAGGCACCACGGTGCGCCATGTGATGATGGGCGAGAACGATCATTTGGTGCTGATGGCGTCTGATGCGGGTTATGGTTTTGTGTGTAAGCAAGACGACCTTCTGTCGAAAAACCGCAGCGGTAAAGCCTTGCTGAGCTTGCCTCAAGCTGCTGAAGTGATGGCACCCCAACGTGTGTTTGACATCGACAACGACGATATTGTCGCTATCACTAACGAAGGCCGTATGCTGGTGTTCCCGGTGAAAGAGCTGCCTCAACTGGGCAAAGGTAAAGGTAACAAGATCATCAACATTCCTTCTGCGCGCGCGAAAGCCCGTGAAGAACTGTTGGCGCAATTGTTTGTTATCCCGCAAGGCTCAACCGTGACTCTGCATGCCGGTAAGCGGAAGTTGTCACTGAAACCTGCGGACATGGATAATTTCCGTGGCGAGCGCGGCCGACGCGGCTCTATGCTGCCACGAGGTTTGCAGCGAGTAACGGCGATTGAAGTAGTGACACCAGACACATCGTCGGTAGAAACCTCAGCGCCAGATATTCCGGAAGCTGAATAAGAAAAGCCCTCTACGGAGGGCTTTTTTTCGTCTTGTTAACCGAAGGTTGATGATTTTTGTCAATGCATGCGTATACTAGTCGCAGCCAATTTAAGCGAACAAGTGTACGCTGTAATTTTTACCCGACCGCTCCAGGCCAACAGCCTGATTCTTTGCGGCTAAATGGTGTTAGGAGAATTTGAATGTACTTTATACTGCGACTGCTGGCTGTCGCGTTGTTTGCGATTTTCATGCTTGTATTCGGTTGTGGTTACTGCCTGTTCAGTCCGAGAAATCCAAAGCACGTTTATACCTTTGGCCGCATGTTCGGCAAGCTTTCTTCTCTGTTTGGTATCAAGCTTGACCTGCGCCAGTCTGAAGCCTCAAAAGACGTTGGCACCTGCGTTTATATCGCCAACCACCAGAGCAACTGGGATTTGGTGACCGTATCGAATGCGGTTCGTCCACGCGCAGTGACCGTGGGTAAGAAAAGCCTCGCTTACATTCCTATTTTCGGCACCTTGTACTGGCTGACCGGTAACATCCTGATTGACCGCAACAACCGTAGTAAAGCAGTCGGCACTATTGGTCAGGTGGTTGACCAAATCAAAGACAATGACGTCTCTGTTTGGCTGTTCCCTGAAGGTACGCGTTCACGCGGCCGTGGTCTGTTGCCATTCAAAACCGGTGCGTTCCATGCTGCCATCGGTGCCGGTGTGCCTATCGTTCCTATCGTTTGTAGCTCAACCAAGCACCTGAGTGCGTCACGTGGCGATAACGGACACATCATTGTGGAAGTGATGGATCCGATTTCTATCGAAGGCTATGACAAAGACAATGTGCGTGAATTGGCGAAGAAGTGTCATGACATCATGGCGGCCAAGCTGGCAGAACTGGACGCAGAAGTAGCCGAGCTCAACAAGAAGTAATAGACTACTCAGTAAATGTAAAAACCAAAGGATACGCAGATGCGTATCCTTTTTGTGTTTTAAGAAGCCTCTGATTTGTAAGAGAAGTAAGACAGGTATGCTGAGAGATCAGGTTGTTCTGGTAACAGAAAATGGCGAGCCAACAGGGCTTGCCGAAAAACTGGCTGCGCACGAGCAAGGGCTTTTGCATCTGGCATTTTCGGTGATGATTTACCGGGAAACCCCGTATGGCCGTGAATACCTGCTCCAGCAAAGAGCAATGGGGAAGTATCACAGCGGTGGATTATGGACTAACACCTGCTGCTCGCACCCTATGCAAGGGGAGTCTTTTGAGGCCGCAGCGAAGCGTCGTTTGAACGAAGAGCTTGGCATTGTTGCGCCGCTCAGCTTCGAGATGGGCGAATCTTTTTGTTATCGCGCTGAGCTTGATAACAATCTGACTGAGCATGAGTTGGACCAAATCATTGTCTGTCAGGTAGACGACGTCACCCTGGTTCCCAACCCTGATGAAGTGATGGACTGGCGCTGGTGGTCTCAGCAGGAAATGAGTGCTGCAATGGGAGAAAAGCCCGAGCAGTTTACGGCCTGGTTCCGTCAGGTTGTCGACAAGATTGAAGTGCAGTTGGCAGCTTAATAATTTGCCCAGACAATAAAAAAGCGACCTTGTGGTCGCTTTTTTCATTTTCGTTCAATCAAAGTCATCAGACCTTGAGAGAGATTATTTGCGTACTGCGATCGCTTCGATTTCGATGCCAACATCTTTTGGCAGGCGAGCAACTTCAACACAAGAGCGTGCTGGGTAGTGTTCTACACCGTGCTCGTCGAAGAATTTGCCGTATACCTCGTTAACAGTACCGAAGTCGTTCAGATCTTTTACGAATACGGTCATTTTCACGATGTCGCCAACAGTCAGGCCAGAAGCTTCAACCACAGCTTTCACGTTTTCCAGAGACTGGCGTGCTTGAACCGCGATGTCTGCTGACACTTCACCCGTAACTGGGTTCACTGGGATTTGGCCTGAAGTCAGTACCATGTTACCCAGATCGACGCCCTGAATGTATGGGCCAATTGCTGCTGGAGCGTGTTCAGTGTGAAGCACTTTAGTCATTTACCAATCCTTCATTCAATGTTTTTCGGTAGGGTGGTTAGTCTGCATGGCGACTCGCCTGACGTAAACCCAATTTCATCACATTTTATACCCGACACCATGTAATGTTCCGCTCATAGACAAGAAAAGCCAGCGCAAAGGCTGGCTTTTTGAGTGCAGAGAAAACGATCAGTGGCTTTCTGTCATGATTTCGCGTGAGAACACCTTCTCACAGTATTTGCACTTAAGGTGGATGTCGTCAGTTTTCTCAATCACGTTGAAGCTGCTCTCAACGGCTTTTTCGTCGTGAGTGATACAGTTGGAGTTAGGACAACGGAACACGCCCAGAATGCTTTTAGGCAGCGTCAGGGGGATTTTTGCGACGACTTGGTAGTCTTCGATTTGGTTGACGGTTGCTTTAGGCGCGTAGAGTGCCAGTTGTTGCGCCTGCTCTTCAGACACGAAGATGTTTTCAATCTTTATAAGATCTTTCGCACCCAGTGCCGAGGAAGGCAAGTTCAAGCCTACGGTGACGCGCTCGTTGGTTTTGTGCAGCTTAAACAGCTTCATGACCTTAAAGCCGACATTGGCAGGGATATGGTCGATAACTGTGCCGTTCTTGATGGCTTCAACCTGTAATTTGTGTTCTTTAACCATGTTGATTCTCCTGCCTTAAACGCTTCCGTTGATAACCAGTGCCAGTAATGCCTGACGTGCATACACCCCATTTTCCGCCTGCTCGAAGTAGTAGGCGTATGGGGTTTTATCGACTGCGACCGTGATTTCATCTACGCGTGGCAGTGGGTGAAGCACTTTCAGGTTATCGCGGGCGTTAGCAAGCTGTGGAGTGTCGAGAATGAACGCCGCTTTGATGTGTTGGTACTCGGATTCGTCAAAACGCTCTTTCTGAACACGTGTCATGTAGAGAATGTCGAGTTCCGGCACAACGTCCTCGATGCTGGTGTGCAGGCTGTAAGGGATGCCTTGCTCGTCCAGCTCTTCCAGAATGTAATCTGGCATTGCCAGTGCTTCTGGAGCAATGAAATAGAACTGGTTGTTATCGAACTTTGACAGTGCCTGAGTCAGAGAATGCACGGTGCGGCCGTATTTCAGGTCACCGACCATGGCCACTTTCAGGTTGTCCAGACGGCCCTGAGTTTCGTAAATACTGAAAAGGTCCAGCAGGGTTTGGGTTGGGTGCTGGTTGGCGCCATCGCCGCCATTAATCACTGGCACACCTTTGGAGAACTCTGAAGCCAGACGGGCAGCGCCTTCTTTCGGGTGACGCATTACGAACGCATCAACATAAGAAGAGATGACCTGTACTGAGTCAGACAGGGTTTCGCCTTTTTTACCGGAAGAGGTGTTTCCACCATCCGGGAAGCCGATCACCGTGCCACCAAGACGCTGAACAGCCGTTTCGAAAGACAGACGGGTGCGTGTAGATGCCTCGAAGAAGCAACTCGCAACTACCTTGTTCTTCAACACGTTAGGGTTCGGTTCCGCTTTCAGTTTGCCGGCAGTGTCGACGATAAGTTCCAGCTCTTTGCGGGACAACTCCGGGATGGAGATGATGTGTTTATTGTGCAGCGAGGTCGCCATGTCTTCTCTTCCCTTAACAGATTCCATGCGTTGGCTGGATGAAAACAGCCAGTGCAACATGGTGGATGGTACATTTTGGTCAAAAAAAAGCCTCCCGATCAGGAGGCTTTTCTTGAGAATCCAGTAAAAACAAAAAACGGTGCCAGTGCCGAGATTCGGCAGGTTTTAGCAGTCAGTTGTGTCGCTAATGTTGGCATTCCGATTCGTTTTTTTGACAAATTGCGAAGGATTATACGCCCATTTTTATCCGGTGCAAGGCAGAGCGAATGACATTGGGTATAGTCTACAAAATAAAAAACCGCGCAAGTGCGCGGCTTCATCATAGGTACGATGGGATTAACTGCCCAGCGTGGCTACCATCACTGCTTTAATGGTGTGCATACGGTTTTCTGCTTCATCAAACACGATGGAGTATTCAGATTCGAAGACGTCCTCGGTGACTTCGAGCCCTTTCATGCCGTATTTCTCCGCGACTTCTGCACCAATGGTGGTTTCATCATTGTGAAACGCCGGCAGGCAGTGCATGAATTTGACGTCTGGATTACCTGTGGCTTTGATCATGTCCATATTGACCTGATAAGGCTTCATCATTGCAACACGCTCGTCCCAGGCTTCTTTTGATTCGCCCATGGAAACCCAAACGTCGGTGTAAAGGAAATCACAACCTTGAACGCCTTCTTCCACATTTTCTGTCAGAGTGATTTGCGCGCCAGTCTTGGCGGCAATCGCCTGACACTCTTCAACCAGCGCTTCTTCCGGCCAGAACTGGCTTGGGGCAACCAGACGGATATCCATGCCCATCTTCGCTGCACCCACCATCAGGGAGTTACCCATGTTGTTGCGTGCATCGCCAAGGTAAGCAAACTTCATTTCGGAAAGCTTTTTGCCCTGACCGTGCTCAAGCATGGTGAGGAAATCTGCCAGGATTTGGGTCGGATGGAATTCATCAGTCAGACCATTCCAAACCGGAACACCTGCAAATTGGCCCAGCTCTTCAACGATGGACTGGCCAAAACCACGATACTGGATGCCGTCATACATACGGCCAAGAACACGCGCAGTGTCTTTCATTGACTCTTTATGACCGATCTGCGAGCCAGATGGGCCGATATAGGAAACCTGTGCACCTTGGTCAAAGGCGGCAACTTCAAAGGCACATCGCGTGCGGGTAGAAGCTTTCTCGAAGATCAGGGCAATGTTCTTGCCTTTCAGACGAGGCTGCTCGTAGCCACCGTACTTGGCTTTCTTCAACTCTGCCGACAGATCCAGCAGGTGCGCGATTTCCTTTGGCGTGAAATCCAGCAGCTTGAGAAAGTTCCGGTTACGCAGATTAAATGCCATGTTGAGTTCCCTTTCTAAAAATCCGTTTACTGCGATGTGACTTGTAACCAAACAACCTGAAGATGCAGGATTTGGGTTGTTTTGGTATATATTTGCGTCACTTTGATATTAGTCACGATTTTGACTCATTTGTGAGTATTAATTCAACCCCTTTGAATAAATATTTATTTGTGTTTGGTCGGTATTTTCTCGGATACATAAAAAAGCCACCTCGCAATGAGGTGGCTTGTTCGGTTAAGGAGAGTGGGAGAGTTCGGTTCCTTTTACAGTCCTTCGCGTTCGATAGGGCAGCTCATGCAGCGTGCACCGCCGCGACCACGGCCAAGTTGGTCGCCCGGGATAGGAAGAACGGTGATGCCTGCTTTGTCGTATTTTTCATTGGTGTACACGTTGCCTTCATAACCAATCACCACGCCTGGGCGCACGGTTAGAACGTTGTTGGCATCGTTCCACTGTTCGCGCTCTGCTTCAAAGCTGTCACCACCGGTGGTGATGATGTTGAGCTGAGGCAACTCCAATGCTTTTTCGATGGCATGCAGGAAGTAGTCAGCTTCTTTCACTTCCACATCGCCATTGCCTTTGTTGATAAGACGCCAGCTTTGCAGGTCTTTACGCATTACTTGTGGATACACAGAGAAAGTGTCGATGTCCATGTGGGTCATCACGGTATCCAAGTGCATGCAGGAGCGGTGCTTTGGTAAGTTAATGGCAATCACTTCTTTTGCCTGACCATGAGCAAACAGGCTACGTGCCAACGCTTCCACACCTTGTGGTGTTGTGCGCTCAGACATACCCACCAGAACTGCACCGTTGCCGATAACCAGCACATCACCGCCTTCGACCATGGCATTGTCGTAGTCGCGCTGCTCATCACCAAGGTAAGTGATGAAGTCCTGACCTGCGAACAATGGGTGCCAGCGGTAAATGGCGCGCAGGTGGTTGGTTTCACGCTGACGGGCAGGCATCGCCATTGGGTTTAAGGACACGCCACCGTAAACCCAACAAGACGTATCACGGGTAAACAAGTGGTTCGGCAGTGGGTCGATGATGAAATCCATGCGTTCGTGCATTGCCTGCATCATCGACGCTGAATGGTTTGGAAAGTCGATATAGCTTAAGCCGCCGAGAAGGATGTGTGCCAGCTCTTCGTTACTGAGGGTTTTTAAATAGCTTCGCACATCATGGGCGAACTGGTAACCAAGACGGTATTCGCCCACTTGGGTATTTAGCAGCCAAGTCTTGGCTTCCGGCACTTCTAATGTTTGGGCCAGCAGATCGTGCAATAGCAGCACTTCTACGCCTTGGTCACGCAGGGTTTGCGCGAATTGATCGTGCTCCTCGCCGGCACGTTCCACCGCAAGTACATCATCAAACAACAGGTCTTTGTAGTTAGACGGCGTAAGGTGGTTTAGCGCTCGTTCTGGTCGATGAAGCATTACACGCTTCAATTGACCGACTTCAGATCCCACATATAGCTGACTCATGATCGTTTCTCTCTTGAATTTTTATTAACCTCCACCGTTTTACTTCGCGTGAGTTAGGTTGAAGAGAGCGTTCGCCTCTCTGTCATGCCAGTGCTCAGCAGGAACGGTGGGGAAAATGGAGATAAAGCGACAGAATTCTGTATTCGTGGCGTCGGATAGTAGAGACGCCTGAAAATTTGTCGTAAATCCATTTATCTTGTTGCATTAGGGCTAACCATGGTTTGCTCGATCTTCGCCGAGTGTGAAAGCCCGCCATGCATCTATCGGTGCTTATCTATGCGATTTAAATGCACACTATTCCATAATTCAGGGTTTTGTTGGCGCAAGATTGGGTATTTTTAAATTTATCCAGCATCTTGTGTTGTTATTGCCCTGTTCTCAAATAATGACAACCTTGTTCGATAAGGTCAATTTTACTTTTAATTAACATGTAGGGAGTGTGGGAAATTGACGTGGTAAACCATGCCAATCCATGCCATAGTTCTGCCGTTAATTAAGTGCCTGGAGTGATCTGATGTCTTACGCTGACATTATTGAAGAACAAAAAGCGGAAACCCGTGAAATCATTGAAGCCCTGCTGGAAGATGGTAGCGATCCTGATGCGTTGTATACCATTGAGCACCACCTGTCTGCAGACAGCTTTGCAGAGCTTGAAGGCGCGGCAGTAGAAGCGTTCAAAATGGGCTTTGAAGTGCTGGAAGCGGAAGAGCTTGAACTGGAAGACGGCTCCACAGTGATCTGCTTTGATGCAGTGATGGAATCGGCGCTGGATGCAGACCGCATTGACGAACAGGTTGAGAAGCTGGTGAAGCTGGCTGAGAAATTCAGTATCGATTACGACGGCTGGGGCACTTACTTTGAATCGGACGAAGAAGACGCCGAGGAAGAGGGTGAACTGGAAGAAGACGATTAATCATCTTTGCCGAAAAGAAAGCCGGAGCGTTAAAGACTCCGGCTTTTTTGTGTCTGGTAATGGGTGACTTATAGTTTTTTCAGCATCGCGACTTCGCAGTCTGTATGTCCGGTGTTACCAAGTGGAGCATCGACACGTTTAAAGCCGAGTGACTCGTATAGGCGAATAGCTTCTTTCAGGCAGGCCGTCGTTTCTAGATAGCAGCTGTGATAACCCTGACTACGTGCGAACTTCATGGCCATTGCCGCGAGCCTTCTCGCAAAGCCTCGACCACGAAGTTCAGGACGGAAATACATTTTCTGCAATTCGCATACACCCTCTTCACCGGGCAAAGGTGCAACGCCGCCGCCACCCAAAATTTTTCCGTTCTGTTCGACTACCCAATAAGCCGCATTATCTGCTTTGTAGCTTTCACTCAGTACATCCAGTGTCGGGTCTGCCACGCTGTAGCCTTTGTCAGCAGTCAGGCCATACTCTTCCGATACTTTGCGAATAACAGTGGCAATGGCTGCGTTGTCGGCAGGCTCCAACAGGCGAAGGGTAAAACCTTTCTGGTGCTCGCTCTGCTCCATTGCCCGGTTGTAGCGGTGCAGTGATGTGGAAAGGGATTCAATTTCGTCGGTATCCAGCTGTTCCAGATACAAGGCGATTTGCTGATTGATCCCAAAGTGATGCTCATCCAGACGTTCTTTGCCAACATCAGACAGAGAATAGCGTGGCAGATTACTTTCACCGTCGATAGAGGAAGCAACATTGTCATTGTTGATGAGAATAGCCAGTGTGCGGTTAGCATTGGTGACATCAATGTTGAGGCGTTCAGAAAGCTGCTCAGCGGTAAGAGACTCCTGCTCAAGCTCAATCATCACGTGGCATTGCACCGTGGTCAGCCCAGCAGTGCCATATATGTTATCCAACAATCCGCGATGGCGAAGAAGTTGGCGGACGAGCGATCTGATTTCAACCGGACCTGTAGTCATTGTGTCTCCATTTTACACCGAATGTGTCACTTTCCTTTGTGGCTTACTGTCTTTGGGTAAGCAAGCAACTCGGAGGTAATTGCTCCGTTTTGCACAAAATAAAGCCTCTTGATTCGCACTTGCTTAATTTGGCTATAAGCCTATTGAGCATAATGATTATGATGGCGAAACCATAATAAAACAGTTGGCAAAGGATTGACCATGGAAAACAAGATGATATTTCACGGCACGGGCCGTGAGTTTTTTGGCATTTGGATTGTGAATATTGTGCTGAGTGTTCTTACGCTTGGGATTTACTCAGCGTGGGCAAAAGTACGTACAAAAAAATACTTCTACGGAAACACTGAACTTGCGGGTGATCGCTTTGATTATCATGCCACACCAAAACAAATCCTGATCGGGCGGGCGATTGCAGTCGCGGCGCTTGTCATCTGGATTGTGGTTGGTCAGTTTTTTCCGCTGTTTTCGGGCGTTCTATTTTTGGCTGGTCTTCTGGTATTGCCTTGGCTCGCGAGAAACAACGCCCGTTTTGATGCGCGCATGACCAGTTATCGAAACGTACGGCTCAACTTTACAGGCTCTTTGCATGGGGCGTATGCGGCTATTCTTGGTCGTGGTGCGTTGATTGTCTTAATGTTTATTGCACTGGTGGCGTTTGCCACTACCCAAACGAATGGCTTTGTCATCTTTGTCTTTATTCTGGGCGGATTCATAGCAGGGTTTGTTATGTTTGCTTGGTTGATGAAAGGTATCGCAAGTTACTTTGCTAACGGCTATGGATACGGAAGACTGTCCTTTCAAGCTGAATTATCTACTGGGACTTACGTTCGGACCTATTTGGGCGCAATGTTATTGGGATTCTTGGTGTCTATCGGCACCGGTATTTTGTCCGCGGCTGTGGTTGCAATTGCTGAGTTCATCTTTCCTATTCCGCTGACATTGAATGATATAGATATGGAAAATATCTCAATATCTGACCTAGGTGGCGTACTCAATTTAGCCTCTGTCATGATTCTTACGTACGCAACCATGTTTGCGTCTTTTCTCGTTGTAAGTGCATACGTTGTTTCTCGTACTCGAAATCATGTATTCAGTCGCATGCAAGTCGGTGAAACAGGAGACTACCACCTGAAATCTGAGATGCGGGCTCGTGGCTATGCATGGCTGGTTGTGAGTAACTTTTTCCTTCAGCTGTTTACACTGGGTCTCGCTCGTCCTTGGGTGAAAGTGCGTACTACCCGTTATTTGTTGTCTGTGACTACAATTCACGGCGATCTTGATGCGTTAAGCGTTTACGAAGATGAAAATGGCGCGAAGTCTGCAGTAGGTGATGAAATGTCACAGGTCTTCGACTTAGATATCGGGATAAACTGATGGTGAAAGGGACAGCGTTTGCGGCAGGTGAGTCAGGCAAGCATGAGGCTGAGCTCTTTGTCATGGGTGAGACCAAAGCGATACTGAGATTCGACGGCAAAACCATTGAATGCCGTTTGGATGAAGTCTCCCGCTCTGAGCGCATTGGTAATCTTCCTTTGCAGCTTCGTTTTCCAGAGGGTGAGCTCTTTATTGCGAATGATGAATCTGACTTGCCCTACTCTTTGCAGGCTAAAAAGCGAGGATGGCTGACACGCCTTGAGAGTAGTAAAACGGCAATTCTTTCTTCCATTGCGGCTGCGCTGCTGTTTATGGTGGCCTTTTTCTATATTGGCTTGCCTGGGATCAGTAAAGGAATAACCCAGCTTTTACCGGATGAAATTCCGATGGCGGTGGGTGAGCATGTGATGTCTCAGCTCGATGAAAGAATGTTTACTGCTTCCGAACTGGATACCGAACGCCAGCAAGCGCTGAATCAGCGTTTTGATGAGCTTGTTGAAATGCTACCGCCGATGCCTGTCAAACCTAAACTGGTGCTCCGCAATTGGAAACAAGGTCCGAATGCATTTGCTTTAAGTGATGGCACTGTGGTGTTACTCGATCCTTTAGTCAATCTTGCTCAAACTGACGCGCAACTTGAGAGTGTAATACTCCATGAGCTTGGACATGTTTATCACCAGCACGTGATGACGGGACTGGTGCGATCAACCCTGATTTCAGTCTCGGTAGCCGTGCTCACTGGTGAAAGCACTGGTGTCATCGACATGATGACAGGCTTGGGTGTACTTGCGGCAACAGCCAGGTATTCAAGGGCAGATGAGGAAGAGTCCGATCAGTTCGCTGCTAAATACCTCAGTGCTATTTATGGTGATGCCAGTGCACAGGCGGAAATGTTTGCCTTGCTTGGCGAGGCTCATCAGACGGAGGGAATGTCGCAATGGCTCAGTTCCCATCCAGACACAGAAAGCCGCATAGAGGCCGCAAATAGCTTCCAGACAGAATGATAAAAGGGCAGCTTACGCTGCCCTTTCTTATTTCCAAACGTGTTCTCTATTAAGCTGCCATTGGATGGTGGTGACATTGCATCATGCTCAGGCGTTCTTTCTTCTGCCATACACGTTCATGGAAGTAGTAAGCCATGGTATTGATACAAGGTTCAATCATTGCCATCACACTGCCAATCAGTACATCACCCGTCAGCAGGTAAGCCACACCAAACGCAACGCTGAAATGTACAACAGCGAAACTTGCTGTTTTACGGCCTGGATGATTTGTTGCCAGACGCTTCAGTAATTTGTTGTCCCACGCTTTTTCGTGGAAGTAGAACGCGACCGTATTGACCATAGGCTCTACCATGGCAATCAAACTACCCAGCAGAATATCGCCAGTCAGGACATACGCGACTGTAAACGCAACGGTAAAGTGAATCACAGCAAAACTTAAGGTCTTTTTCATAACAGTTCCCTCATTCGGTATGACTTCATTATTGCAAATAATTCTCATTTGTAAATGAGTTTTCTGTTGATTGTTTTGATAGGCTTAAGCTATCAAAGTGTCGAGGGGGCGAGAATGAGGAGAATAATGGAATAAGAAAGCGCTGAGAGTGGGCCCTGGCTCCAGATGTTGAACCAGGGCTACAGGAAGTGTTTAGGCGACTGCCTGTTCTTTTAAGGCGAGAGTGAATGCATCCAAGGTGAGAGGTTTGTAGAACAGGTAACCTTGTGCCATCTCCAATCCGGCAGCTACCGCGGAAACAAGTTGTTCCTCTGTCTCCAACCCTTCAATCAATACCTGTTTTTTCATGCCTTTAAGCATATTGACCATACCACCAAGTAAGCGCTCTGAGCGGTCACATTTGCTTAATCCCCAAGTGAAGATTCGGTCGATTTTTATCACTGATACTGGCAAATCAAGCAGATAACCAAAGGAGGAATACCCAGTACCGAAATCATCAAGGTGTAGTGACCACCCTTGTTCATGTAGCTTGGCAATATTCGCTTTGCAGCCTTCCCCTTGAACGAAACATCCTTCGGTGATTTCCAGTGATATCCGATGCTTGTCGATACCATATTGTTGCAAGATGCCACTTAGAATTGGTAATAACTCCCGGCGGTTGAGTGACAAGGGAGATATGTTGATGGCAATTTCTGGCAGCTCAGGATGGTTTGCCAGTACTTTACAGGCAGAGCGGAATACAAAGGTATCGAGCTCGAAGCTGAGCCCAGCGGCCTCTGCGATTGGGACAAATACACCCGGTGACACTTCCCCCAATTCTTCATGGTTCCACCGCAGTAAGGCTTCAGCCCCAATAATGCGATTATTAATGAGGTTGACCTTAGGTTGGAAAACCAGATAAAGCCTTTCTTCAGAAAGATCCTGGCGCAGTTTGTTAATCAGGTTAAGCCTCTCGTTGCAGGCCTTTTCCATATCATCATCAAAGATGAGTGTGGCACCACGACGTTTGGATTTCGCTTGTTTAAGGGCCATTTCGGCGCGTCTTAAGGCGACTTCTATGTTGCTGAGGTTTCCATCCTCCTTCACGCTGAAAATCCCGGACGTCACACCAAGGTAGAAGGTGCCACCGTCCCCCATTTCAAAACAGGTGTCCTGAAGAGTTTGAAGTACATTCAGCAATGACGCTTCGCCTAGCTCTGTAGCGACAGCAAAAGCATCACTGTGAAGTCGGCTGACGACGCTACTGGCAGGGAGGCTTTGTTTTAAGGCATTACCGAACACTTTGAGCACCTTGTTGCCGTAGTCAAAGCCCAGCGATTCATTAATCTGATGAAAATCGTCGATATCAATCATTGCAAGGGTGAGGCGGCCTGCTTGCTTCAAAAGCGATGGCGCTTGTGAATCAACAAACCCCAGTCGGCTGTGAAGACCGGTGATTTCGTCAATAAAGGCGGCATCAAAAAGCTGATTGACGAATTTGGTGTTTTCCAAACCGAGTGCAACATTCTGGATGAATACAGACAGTAGTTCAGGATCAAGCTGATCCAGCACATCGGTTTTGTCAGTGAAAATGTAGATCACCGCTTTCCAACGGCTTGGCGTGTCCATATACAGGGCGATGTTTCCGCCATTGATAACGTTTCTGCCTTCCTTAAAGGCTTGTTTGATGACAGTGTGAGAGGTGTCATCCAACGCCACACTGTCGAGGCTTTTACCAAATGCTTTTTGGTATTTTTGGCTGGTGGCAACGACGATGTGTTCATCTTCGTGGCGTTTGCTGGTGGCGTGAAAGTAGATTTTTTCCAGTTGCTCCGGTGGATTCAACGGGCGACTGGATACACAGAATATACCTTCAGAGTGAATGTCGAACAGTACGTTGATTTGCTCCAGTACACCTTCACTGAAGCTGGCGATTGAGCGTTCCTGAAACTGGTTGGCGGCTGAATCGACGATTTTCTTTAATCCATCTCGGCTTTTCTGAATCGAATACAGATTCTGGTATGAGCGGATAGATGTGCAAATGGTGCTGAACAACTTGGTGCGTGTCAGCTCGTTCTTTGTCTTGTAGTCGTTTATCTCAAAGTTCTCTATCACTGACTCTTCAGGGGCATAACCTGGCTGGCCGGTACGCAGAACGATTTGCGTGGCGTGGTTACCCAGCTCTTTTCGGATATAGCTCGCGAGCTGTAATCCTGCATCTTCGGTTTCCATCACCACATCAAGCAGCACGACCGCTGTATCAGGGTTATCTGCGAGAAGCTGCTGACCTTCTTCTCCTGAGTAGGCATGGATGAATGTCAGCGGGTAACCCATGATGGTGACATTGTTCAATGCTAGTGTGGTGGCCTGATGCATGGAGGCTTCATCATCAATAATGGCGATTTTCCAGCTGCGGATGGGCACAGTCTTAGGTTCGGATAGGGCAGATGGGCTATCGATAATGCTGATTTTAAAATTGCTCATTGTCCACCTTCTGCTTGTTGAATAGATGCCGGAATAGATATGTCGAACACGGCACCATTGTCGTTGTACACCTGAATATCCCCTTGCAGCATATTGACCACAATGCTGTAGACGATATGCATACCCATCCCGGAACCACCTTTACCCAAACGGGTTGTGTAAAATGGTTCAAAGATGCGTTTGATGCCTTCTTCAGAAAGGCCTTTGCCCGAATCGCGATAAAGCCAGCGAATGTGGCCATCTTTCTGGGTCAAAGTGAGGGAAATATCTCCATGAGCATCTTGATCAAATCCGTGAAGAATTGAGTTATTAAATAGGTTGGTAAACACCTGCCCAATCGGCCCTGGGTAGCTGTTCATCATCAGTTTATCGTCCGCATGAAGTTCAAAACTGATAGGGCGGTTTTTGATTTGGTGGTGCAGGGTGCTGTAAACCTCTTGCATCAAGGTACCCAGCTCAAACTCCCGCAGTTGCTCGCTGGTTTGGTCGTTGGCCACTTGTTTGAAGCTGTTAATGAGTTCAGAGGCTCTTTGCAACGAACGGTTCAAGACACTGAAAGCATCGTTCCCATGAGACTCAAAGCTTTCAAGATCTTCCCGACGGATCTCCCCGGTTTTGAGCTTTTCCAAAAACGAAAGGTGCTCGGCTTCCAGCGTGCTCGCCATGGTCACCGAAATTCCAAGTGGCGTGTTAATCTCATGGGAAACCCCTGCCACCAGACTCCCAAGGGAGGATAGTTTCTCAGTCTCTATCAGCTTATCCTGCGCAGATTTCAGGTTCTCCAACATCTCTGTCAGTTGTTCTTTGTCGCGTTTCAGAGCTTCTTTCTGGTTAGCATTTTCTATCTGCAGTTGGTCGAGTCGGGAAAGGCCTACCTGGAAGTTTTTCAGGCTCAGGGTGATTCGTCCCAGCTCATTGTCTTCAATGTCTTCGAAAGGGATATTGCGATGACCCAGACGCAGTGCCTGAATGGTTGTGTTGATTTTCTCCAGTGGCCTGAACAATGAACGCTGGAAAAAGAGGACAATGAATGCCAGCAAAACAGTCGCGAAAACAGTGACAAATATAAGAAGGTACATGGACTTATTGGCTATGTTGCGTAGCCCGTGAGATTCTTCAATCAATAGGCTGTCCGACTGGTCAGCCATCTTGTTGAGTAGTGTCTTCATGTCCAGAAAGATGCCTCGCTCCAACGCAATAACCGCTTTCAGTGCACGTTGTCGGGCAGTGTTGTCGTGGTGTTTGAAGACGTTATTGGCAATTCCGAAAAATCTGGCAAAGTGCCATTCAATGCGCCTTAGCTGCTCGAGAATGCTGGGGTCGCTCGTTGCATCAGAAAGCGATTGTATGTAGTACTTGAACTCCTCTGCATTGGCGATGAAGCGTTTTTCAGCTAACGGGTAGCCGAGCAGATAAATATCTAAATCAGATTTCATATCCTGCATTTCATCGAGTAACTCTAGATCGTATCGATGTAAGGAAGCGAAGTCGTTATGGAATGCCTGAAGATCGCTTTGATTGTTAATGAAGGTATGGAGCTTATCGAGAAGCACTTCAAGTGGTTGACTTGTAGAGTTGATGAGAGAGCGGGCACGTTGCTCTGCTGTGGGGTCGAATACGTTAAAGACGCTTTCTTGCGAGAGTGACAGAAAGGCCTGATGTAGCGCACGCAACTCTGCAATGTCCTGACTGATGGCCTGATCTTTCGAGACGCTGAGGTCTTGCTTGTGTTTGACGAAAGTCTCCAGATGTTGAAGAAAGGCTGCGTGACCTTCCTCATCTTCCTCTTCCACATACCGCATCAGATTGAACAGCATTTCGCTAAGCTCATCCACCATGTGTATGGTGTTGATGGTATTGGGAAGTGCCTTATCTAACAGCGCATCAGTACTGCTTCGGGTATTAAGCGCGACCCAAACAGTCAGAGATGACACGGTGAGTAAGAGAACCGTTAGTGTTATCAGGCTGAGGTGCAGCCTGAATGCGATTGAATTCATTTCTACGTTTCATTGGTTGCAGAATAGCGTTCTATAAAGCGTAGTAATGGATTTCGACGCGAATGTTAAAGCTGCTCATCAATTGCGGCGCATGTCACTTTTATGCATCAGATTGTTGATGAATTTAACAGGGTTAGCGGGTAGAGAGAAAAGAAAACGGGCCTTCCGTTGGAAGACCCGTTTGTGAGCGTAAGTTCCGCGGTGAGATTACAGTGCAGCGATAACTGCTTTCTGCTCTTCCAGCTTAGTTAGGGTTTCTGCGTAACCGTCCAGCTTCGCACGCTCAGCAGCAACAACCGCTTCAGGAGCTTTCGCCACGAAACCTTGGTTATTCAGCTTGCCTTCAACGCGTTTGATTTCACCCTGGGTCTTGGCAATTTCTTTGTCCAGACGAGCCAGCTCGGCGTCTTTATCAATCAGACCTGCCATTGGGATCATCAGGGTAGATTTACCAACAAGTGCGGTTGCACATGCCGGTGTTTCTTCGCCTGCTTCCAAAATGCGGATGCCTTCCAGCTTCGCCAGTGACATCAGAACCTGCTTGCTTGCTTCAACACGCGCAGCATCTTTCTCGTCAGCGGCTTTCAGCATCACATCCAGAGGTTTGCTCGGTGCGATGTCATATTCAGCGCGCAGGTTACGGATGGCAGTGATGAAACCTTTCACCCACTCGATATCAGCCAGTGCTGCTTCATCGAACTGTGCTTCGTCATACTGTGGCAGTGCCTGCAGCATGATGGTGTCACCTTCAACACCGTCTACCAGTGGCTTCACGCTCTGCCAGATAGATTCAGTGATGTAAGGCACAACTGGGTGCGCCAGTCGCAGTGTCTTCTCAAGCACGTTGATCAGCGTGTGACGGGTCGCGCGCTGTTGTGCTTCAGTGCCTTTCCACAGAACAGGTTTGGTCAGCTCCAGATACCAGTCGCAGAATTGGTTCCAGATGAATTCGTACAGGGTGTTCGATGCCATATCCAGACGGAAGTTTTCGATATGCGCGTTGAACTCTTTTGCTGCCAGTTGGAATTGAGATTCGATCCACTTATCAGCCAGTGAGAACTCCATCTCACCGCCTTGCATGCCGCAATCCTGATCTTCTGTGTTCATCAGCACGTAACGGCTTGCGTTCCAGAGCTTGTTACAGAAGTTGCGGTAACCCTCAAGACGCTTCATGTCCCAGTTGATGTCACGACCTGTTGAAGCCATGGCAGCCAGAGTGAAGCGCAGTGCGTCGGTACCGTAGGCTTCGATACCATTTTCGAACGTCTTACGGGTGTTCTTTTCGATCTTCGCCGCCAGTTGTGGCTGCATCATGTTACCGGTACGTTTTTCTACCAGTGACTCTAAGTCGATACCGTCGATCATGTCGATCGGGTCAAGTACGTTACCTTTAGATTTCGACATCTTGTCGCCGTTTTCGTCACGGATCAGACCCGTTACGTAAACAGTCTTGAATGGCACTTGTGGCTTGCCATCTTCATCTTTCATGAAGTGCATGGTCATCATGATCATGCGCGCAACCCAGAAGAAGATAATGTCGAAACCGGTTACCAGTACATCAGTCGGGTGGAAGGTTTTCAGTTCTGGCGTTTCTTGTGGCCAGCCCAGTGTACCGAATGTCCACAGTGCAGATGAGAACCAGGTATCCAGAACGTCATCGTCCTGACGCAGCACAACAACTGGAGCAAGACCGTTCTTCTCACGTACTTCTTCTTCTGTACGACCTACGTAAACGTTGCCGTCGTTGTCATACCAAGCAGGGATGCGGTGACCCCACCACAGTTGACGGGAGATACACCAGTCTTGAATGTCACGCATCCACGAGAAGTACATGTTCTCGTATTGCTTAGGCACGAACTGGATGTCGCCGTTTTCAACCGCTTCAACCGCAGGCTGAGCCAGCGTCGCAGTGCGAACATACCATTGGTCAGTCAGCATTGGTTCGATAACCACGCCACCACGGTCGCCGTAAGGAACAGTCAGGTCGTGATCTTTGATTTCGTCCAGCAGGCCCAGTTCTTCGAACTCAGCAACGATCGCTTTACGTGCAGCGAAACGCTCCATGCCACGGTATTTCTCTGGCAGGTCAGTGCTGTATACATCGCTCGCTTCGCCGTTGGTGTTGAACACTTCGGCTGCGTCGCGGATGTCTGCGTTGAACGTGAGGATGTTGATCATTGGCAGCTGGTGACGCTTGCCAACTTCGTAGTCATTGAAGTCATGCGCAGGGGTGATCTTCACACAACCTGTGCCTTTCTCCATGTCAGCGTGTTCGTCGCCCACGATTGGAATGCGGCGGTCAACGATTGGCAGGATGATTTCTTTACCGATGAGATCTTTGTAACGCGGATCTTCTGGGTTAACAGCTACACCGGTATCGCCCAGCATGGTTTCTGGACGGGTAGTTGCTACCACGATGTAGTCTTTACCGTCTGCGGTTTTAACGCCGTCAGCCAGTGGGTAACGGAAGTGCCACATGTGACCTTTCACGTCCTTATTTTCTACTTCCAGATCGGAAATAGCCGTGTGCAGTTTCGGGTCCCAGTTAACCAGACGCTTGCCGCGGTAGATCAGGTCATCTTCATACAGACGTACAAACACTTCCTGAACAGCAGCGTAAAAGCCATCATCCATGGTGAAGCGCTCACGATCCCAGTCTACAGACGCACCCAGACGGCGCAGCTGCTTGGTGATTGTGCCACCGGATTCGCCTTTCCACTCCCAGATCTTGTCGATGAAAGCGTCACGGCCGTAGTCGTGCTTGGTTTTGCCTTCTTCTGCCGCGATCTTGCGCTCAACAACCATTTGGGTCGCGATACCTGCGTGGTCAGTACCGACCTGCCAAAGGGTGTTTTTGCCTTTCATGCGCTCACAGCGGATCAGGGTATCCATGATGGTGTCCTGAAACGCATGGCCCATGTGCAGGCTGCCCGTGACGTTGGGTGGTGGGATCATGATGCTGTAAGCAGCTTTTGATGTGTCACCGTGAGGCTTGAAGTAGCCAGCCTCTTCCCAGCGCTGGTACAGCGCCTTTTCAATTGATGTTGGGTTGTATGTCTTTTCCATAGCGCTCTTGATGGACTGATTTAATAGGACATTTCTTCAATGGCGAGGGTACGCATTTGACGCCCCGCCATGCGGTAAATTTTGTAGCGTTCCCGAGCCTGTTGCTTGAGAGCTTCTTCGCAAGGCACGAAGTCTACCACTTGTGCAAAGGAAGGCGCAAAAGTTGCTGCTTCTTGCGCCAGATTTATTAGCACTTGGCGGTGGCCAGCATGGCGTACACCCGGCCAACCAATTTCAACCTGTGCACCTCCCCGTGGACCTTCGCCAACGAGGTTATGAGGCACAAAGTGTTCCGTGGTTTGCTGAAAGAGCCATTCATCAATCGCTTCGGCTTGTTTTCTATCTTCAGCCATGATGAATGCCTTCATACCTTGCTGACAAAAAAGGGCAGAGAGTTGGCTAACCTTGTCCAACATTTGTTGTGTTGGTTGGTCTTGCGATTCATCCAGTAAGTAGAAGGTCGCCATGCCTGTCATCGATTTCCCCCTTTAGCCATTTTTAGCGGTATTGATAACACCATTGTGTTCGGCTCAGTGTGCGGTGAGTTGCTCACACTCGCAACAAAAAGCAGCAACAAAAAAGGAGGCCGAGGCCTCCTTTTCTCTTTGTGCAGTTTTACTCTGCGACTTCAAGGCCAGAACGGTTCAGAAGGAACTGGACCAGCAATGGGACAGGACGACCTGTTGCGCCTTTGTTCTGCCCGCCTTTGAACGAAGTACCGGCTACATCGAGGTGTGCCCAGTTGTACTTCTTCGCGAAACGTGACAGGAAACAACCCGCAGTGATGGTACCGCCACCAGGGCCACCGATGTTTGCCATATCAGCAAACGGGCTCTTGAGTTGCTCTTGGTACTCTTCTGTCATCGGTAGACGCCACGCACGGTCACCCGCTTGCTCTGACGCATTGACGATTTCGTGTGCCAGTGGGTTGTGGTTAGAAATCAGACCGCTAATGTGGTGGCTCAGTGCCACGATACATGCACCGGTCAGGGTCGCCACATCAATCACACACTCTGGCTCGTAACGCTCAACGTAAGTCAGGGCGTCACAAAGTACCAAGCGGCCTTCTGCGTCAGTGTTGAGTACTTCAACAGTTTGGCCTGACATAGTGGTCACGATATCACCTGGGCGGTATGCGTTGCCATCGGGCATGTTTTCACAGCCTGCTAGTACCCCAACCACGTTGATAGGCAGATCCAGCTTCGCCAGAGATTTCATTGCACCGAATACAGAAGCAGCACCACACATGTCGTACTTCATTTCGTCCATGTTAGCAGGCGGCTTCAATGAGATACCGCCTGCATCGAACGTTAGGCCTTTACCTACCAGAATGATTGGTTTTGCATCTGGGTCTGGGTGACCTTTGTACTCCATGATGGACATCATGGACTCGTTTTTCGAGCCTTGGCCTACAGCAAGGTAAGAGGTCATGCCCAGCTCTTTCATTTCTTGCTCGCCAATGATCTTGGTGCTGACTTTTTCAAAGTCATCCGCCAGACGGCGCGCTTGAGAAGCAAGGTACGCTGGGTTTGCAACGTTTGGTGGCATGTTGCCAAGGTCTTTACATGCGTTCACACCGGAAGCAACCGCAAGACCGTGTGCAATTGCGCGCTCACCCAGATTCAGTTCACGACGTGTTGGTACGTTGAACACCAGTTTACGCAGCGGACGGCGGGTTTCTGGCTTCACGCTCTTGAACTGGTTGAAGGTGTATAGGCTGTCTTTGGTGCTCTCAACCGCTTGGCGCACTTTCCAGTAGGTGTCGCGACCTTTGACGTGCAATTCAGTCAGGAAGCAAACCGCTTCCATTGAGCCCGTTTCGTTCAGCGTGTTGATGGTGTTTTTGATGATTTCTTTGTATTGGCGCTCACCGAGTTCACGCTCTTTACCACAACCAACCAGAAGCACACGCTCAGACAGCACATTAGGAACGTGGTGCAATAGCAGCATCTGGCCAGGCTTTCCTTCGAGGTCACCACGGCGCAGCAGGCTACTGATGTAACCGTCACTGATTTTATCAAGTTGTTCTGCCACTGGTGACAGGCGGCGTGGTTCAAACACACCTACAACGATACATGCACTGCGCTGTTTCTCGGGACTCCCGCTTTTTACACTGAACTCCATGCGTACTCCTACATCCTAAAGACAAGTGAGGCTAAATGTTGGATAATGCCCGCTTTATCGGAACTCGAAACTGTGTTCGACGTAAATTTCATTAAGCAGGCCAACACTTGGCCGAAAGATTAAAAAATAACTAATTTACCGAAAAACTATAGCGATTCGAGTAAAAAAACAAGTTTTCTAAAGGTAAAACGCCGTGATTATTGTTCGGTATTTGATCCGAGAAACAGTGAAAACGCAACTTGCGGTGCTGTTTGTGCTATTTCTGGTCTTTTTTAGCCAGAAATTTATCCGAGTGCTGGCCAACGCTACAGATGGCTCAATTCCGGGCAGTGATGTGTTAACTCTTGTCGGGTTGTACATGCCGTCGATGGGCATGTTGATGCTGCCGCTCAGCCTCTATATCGGTATTTTGATTACTTTTGGGCGTTTGTACGCAGAAAGTGAAATTACCGTCATGAATGCGACGGGTATCGGAAACAAGTTTTTGATCCGTGCGGCGCTGTATTTGGCGGTGATTACCGGTACGGTGGCGGCCTTCAACGCCTTATGGTTAACGCCATGGGCAAATGACAAAGAAATCAAAGTGATGGAAACGCTCGAGGCGGATACAGGTCTTGAGCTTTTGGTGCAGGGGCAAATCCAAACCACGCCAGATGGACAGGCTGTGGTTTTTGTCAGCGAGATCACCGGAGAAGGCAAAGATCTCCATAAAGTCTTTATTGCACAACCTGTACCTCGCGGCACCTTGCGCCCCAACGTTGTTGTGGCAGAGAAAGGTTATATCTCAGAATTACCTGATGGACG
This sequence comes from Grimontia sp. SpTr1, assembly GCF_947387585.1. Lineage (NCBI taxonomy): Bacteria > Pseudomonadati > Pseudomonadota > Gammaproteobacteria > Vibrionales > Vibrionaceae > Grimontia > Grimontia sp. SpTr1. The sequence goes on along the minus strand of NZ_CANDOD010000006.1, from coordinate 3,063 downwards.
TCAGGTGCTCGACCTGAATGGCGGTATGCGCTATGAAGGTGTGCCCACCTTACTCGATTACACGGTGACAGATTACGAGAACTATCAGGTGCTGATTGGTCAGCGTGAAGTGCGTCAGAAACATCGTGATTGGGATGCAGTCCCTACCCAGGTGTTGCTCAACGAACCTTCAGCACGTGCTCAGGCTGAACTTCAGTGGCGTATCTCTCTGGTGCTATGTATCCCGCTGATGACCATGATTGTGGTCCCGCTTTCGGCGGTGAATCCGCGTCAGGGACGTTTCGCAAAACTCTTCCCTGCGGTGTTAATTTATCTGGCTTACTTCCTTTCTATCAGTGCGGCGAAATCTGCGGTGGAGGAAGGCAAGTTGCCACCTGAGATTGGTCTTTGGAGTGTAAATATATTGGCGTTGCTGGTGGCGTTAATGCTGATCAGTTGGGATAGCTTGCCAATGCGTAAGCTGAAATACCGATTGAGGAGAGCGGCCTAATGTTTAAGATCCTCGACCTTTATATAGGCCGCACTATTATCGCCACAACAACCTTGTGTCTTGCGACACTGGTTGGCCTGTCCGCCATCATCAAGTTTGTTGAGCAGCTGCGTTCAGTGGGTGAAGGGACCTTCACCATGATGACGGCGATTCAGTACGTGCTACTCAGTATGCCGCGCGATATTGAAATGTTCTTCCCAATGGCTGTGCTTTTGGGGGCTTTGATTGGATTGGGCACGCTGGCTTCAAGCTCTGAGCTTGTGGTGATGCAAGCGGCGGGCTTTTCTAAGTTGGATATCGGCCTGTCGGTACTGAAAACCGCCATGCCTCTGATGCTGGTGGTACTGGCGCTGGGGCAGTGGGGCGCGCCTGATGCTCAGAAAGCTGCGCGTGAACTTCGCGCCTTCGCTAAATCTGGCGGTAACGTGATGTCGGTGAGAACCGGCGTATGGGCAAAAGACGGGGCTGACTTCATCTATATTGCGCGTACTGATCAGAAAGAATCACTGACGGGTGTGAATATCTGGAAGTTCGATGACACCCAAAACCTGCAGGCTCAGGTTTTCGCAGAGCAAGCTACATACCTGGATAAAGACAGTTGGATGCTGGAGAAAGTGACAGTGACGCACTTCGATGGCCCGGTGAAGATCAGTGAAACCAAAGAAGCAGAGCTGGCATGGAAAACCACACTGACACCGGAGAAGCTCGCGATTGTGACGGTGAAGCCTGAAGAGCTCTCTCTCAGTGGTGTCTACAGTTACGTAGATTACCTGAAAGCATCAGAGCAAGATGCTTCCCGCTACGAGCTGGCTTTATGGCGCAAAGCACTTCAGCCATTATCGATTGGTGTGATGATGCTGTTGGCGCTTAGCTTTGTCTTCGGACCATTGCGTTCGGTGACCATGGGGGCGAGGGTGCTATCCGGCGTGATCTTTGGTTTCGCCTTCTATATATCTAATGAAGTCTTTGGCCCTATGACACTGGTCTACAAGTTGCCGCCATTTGTTGGTGCGGTGGCACCGAGTTTGGCTTTTATCGTTGTGACACTTTATCTGCTAAACCGAAAACTCTGACAAAAGACGATATCAGACTGTAAAACAAGAGAGGGAGCCTGTTGGCTCCCTCTTTATTATCAGTATTTTTACGAATTATTTAATCGTATCGACTTTAATCACCTGACTGTTGGAGAAGTGATCCTGAAACGCGCGGTTGTTTCGGTCAAACAGAGTCAGCAGGTTGCCAATACCTAAGCAAGAAGTTGCCATTCGGATAAGGGCTTGGGTAAAGGTGATGTTCCCACCAAACTCACTGATGACTTTAAGCTTCCATGCTTTCATCCCAACTGTCTGTCCTGCTCGGGTCCAGAAGTAACCATAAAAGCCAGCTGCAATAGCAAACACATAGATAGTAAAGAAAGGACTGACTGCCGGGTTGCGTGTCAGGTAATCGCTGACATCTTCATAGCCATCAATAGAAAGTCCCAGTTGCACAGCGATAGCTACGGCACCGACGACTAATGCGATTGCTAACATCTCCACAGCGATGAGTACAAGAAAGTCATAAAGCCAGGCGCCGAAGCGGCGGAAAAAGCTAGCGCCCTTGGGTACGCTGTACTGTGTCGATGATTGAGCCATTGTTCTGTCCTAGAAATGAGTACTGTGTGTAGTTTACCAGCCTAATCGGCAGTGTTGAATGCGTAAAAATAGGCCAGATAGCGCGTGTTTATAGCACTGTGGTGAAAAAAGAACCGATCGAGAAGGTTTTGTGAATTATAGGCTTGCTTCAACCCATTGCTTGCGTATAATTGCTCGCACTTGCCCGGGTGGCGAAATTGGTAGACGCAGCGGATTCAAAATCCGCCGGTGAATAACTGTGCCGGTTCAAGTCCGGCCCCGGGCACCAATTTCCGGAAAAGCCCCAGTCGAAAGACTGGGGCTTTTTTCGTTATATGCTTTTCTGTTACCACGCCAAAAACTCCTCTTTATTACGTTCTTTTACTCTAACCCCTATTTAATGATGATTTTTTCCCTATCTCTTCCGTTCTAATTACTAGTGACAAGAAAAAGCTCGATGATTATTGGGCTCATCAGCGACTTCTTAAACGCAATTCCTACTGTATATAGGGGTGAGGGCGTGCTTCATTTCATTTTTCTTTGCACTTTTAGGGTGAAAGTTGCTGGATAACCACTCATTTTTGCTGTTTTTGCTGGCTTTGTGACCATTTGAATCGATTTTTGAAAATTATTTGGTTTTTGCTATTGCCAACGGAAGTGAACTCTCTATAATGCGCCTCATCGACACGGCAAGCGGCTCGCAGAGCAAGCTACCAAGTCAACGTTCTTTAACAATTTGACCTATGCAATCTGTGTGGGCACTCGTGATTGATAGACAAAAGATTTATCGATGTTTACTGAGTGACCAAACGAAATAACTTCGGTTATATCGGCACAGTCAATTCGTTTTGCTTCTGCTTTTTTAAAAAGCGGAGACAAAACAACAACAGTATTTCATCGAGCCAAAAACTTTAATTGAAGAGTTTGATCATGGCTCAGATTGAACGCTGGCGGCAGGCC